>NZ_JANRML010000029.1:0-4820 GCF_026930265.1 Corynebacterium pilbarense | reverse complement strand
TCAACAAGCTCAACCTTCACACCCGGAACCGGCTTGTCGTACTGATCCTTCACCGAACCATCAACAACCGAACCCGGCTTGCTTTCAGATTCAGTCTTTAGGGTTACGTTAGCGAAAGCATCGCTGCGACCAGGGAACCCTGCCGAACTAGCTCCTTCAGCCAGAATTTTGAAGGCTTTACCAACTCCAACTTCATAGTCGATTGCAGAATCGAGCTCGAGGGTTATGCGTCGCGAGTACTCGCCAATCGGCGTAACTTCCGCACTACTGACGTTTACTTTGCGACCGTTCTGCTCCACCGAAAGCTTCTGGCTCGCGAACTTTTCATCTAGAGCTGCAATCTTCTTCTTCTCAACGGGGTTACTTGCATTTTCGTCCGAGACGTGAACGTAAATTTCGAGCTCAATCTCTTGGATTCCTTTGAGCCCTTGCGCCTGATCATCTGGGATATAAACGACCCAGTTCTTGCCATCGGTAGCCGGTCGGACCTGTCCGAAACTGATTTCAGAAGCAGAGGCGACTTGAGACACACGCCCGTCCCCACCACCAACAACGCTCGGCACAGTCAGCCCGGCCAGCGCCAGGGAGACAGACGTCATGCCGGCGATGACGGAGCGCTTGCCGGAGTGGCGGCGCGGGTTGCGGTCCGCAGAGGACATTGCGTTGTAACGCCCAGGGTTCGAAGGGCCCTGGGCGGCAGCGTCCGCGTTGAACTCGAACGGGGAGGAAGCGTTCTTCAAGATGGCTCCAATGGTTGTTTTTGTAAAAGGGAGAAATTCGAGGAAGAAGTACATAGAACACACTTCTCCCGCGGAACTTCCGTAGAACCTACCAACTTGGACAGGCGCTTTCAAGCAAGCGCCAACCCTGAAAGAGCAGTTAATCAGGGCTTTTTCAGCTTTGAACGGTTTTCTAAAGTTCCTAATAATGAACGCTTAGGTGTTACCAAAAACTGAGAGAAATGAAAACGCCCCGAGCGGGATGCTCGGGGCGTTCAAACAGATGGTGCGCCCGGAGGGATTCGAACCCCCAACCTTCTGATCCGTAGTCAGATGCTCTATCCGTTGAGCTACGGGCGCGTATTCAGTTCGTTGCCGTGTAGACAACGAAGTAGAACATTACACCCGGGTGAACTCACCGCCAAAACCGCAGGCCAAACACATAAACAACACCCCACCTACAAGCCGAGTACCGCCTTGGCAATGGCGAAGTAGATCACCAGGCCGGTCGCGTCGCAGAAGGTAGAGATGAACGGGTTGGAAAACACCGCCGGGTCCGCGCCGACGGTCTTCGCCACGATCGGCATGAGCCCGCCAACGGTCGCAGACATGGCGCAGACACAAAATAGTGTGCTTCCTATCACTATTCCGATGTCTTGGCCGAAAACGGCCCACGCGATGGCCAATCCGAGCACGCCCAGCACTGCTCCGAGGGTCGCGCCGACGCGCAGTTCGCGCCACATGACTTTCAGGATGTCGCCTTTGGTGACGTCGTGAAGCGCGAGTGCCCTTGTCACCGTCGTGGCCGCTTGGTTGCCAGTGTTGCCGCCGGTGCCGGTGCTCAGCGGGATAAATAGCGACAGTACGGTCACGTGCGCGAGCGTGTCCTCAAAAACGCCGAGGACCTGCACCGTCAGGATGGCGGAGAGCGCCAGCACCAGCAGCCACACAATGCGCGAGCGCACCAGCTTGAGCACCGGGGTGGACAGGTACGGCTGCTTCAGCGACTCGGAGCCGCCCTGGCGCGCGGTGTCCTCGCTGTCGGCGTGCTCCACAATGTCTTGGGCCTCGTCGAAGGTGAAGATGCCCATGAGGCGGTTGCCGTCGTCGACCACCGGAAACGCGAGCTGGCCGGACGAAAGCAGGCGGCGGGCAGCGTCCTCGGCGTCGTCGCTGACCTGCACCGCCGGGCTCTCCCTCATCACATCGCCGACTCGGGCGTCCGGCGCTGCCCTGAACAGGTCGCGAAGCCACACCACACCGCACAGCGTGCGCTCCGGATCCACCACTGCGATGGTGTAGACGGTCTCAAAGTCATCCGCCTGAGCCCTTAGCTTGTCGACGACGTCCCGCACCCCCTCACCCGGACCAACCGCCGCCACATTGGGGCTCATAGCACGGCCGACCGAGCCCTTCTCGTAGCCGAGAATGAGGTTGGTGTCCGCCCGCGCGTCCTCGTCCAGATCCCCCAGGAACCGCTCCGCGATCTCCGCGGGCATGTTGTCCAGCATGCGCACGCGGTCCTCGGCGCCGAGCGCGCTGAACAGGCCGGCGACATCTTCGCGCCCGAGTGCCTCCACAATCTCCGCCTGGTGGGCGGGATCAAGCGCGTCGAAGGCCGCCGCGGCACGCTCCGGTGGCAGCAGGCGGATGAGCACAGCGCCGCGTTTCGACGGCTGCCGCTCCACCACGTGCACCACATCGTGCAACGGGATTTCTGTCAGCTCCTCGTGGAGGCCGTCCAGGTCGCCGGAGTCGAGTTTGTGTCGGTTGAGTTGCTTTTCCAGGTGCGCGATCGCCGCCGCGTTGGCCGTAGTCACACGGTGAGGGTACCCACCCGGAAAGTATTTGTCTCAGACGCGTTGATTCTTGCCATATGTGTGTAAAAATCTACGCGTGATCTGCGATGCGTGTCATATATCGCTGATAATCCGCTGAACCCTTAAAGGAGCCACCATGGCGAAGTCCGTTCGTTCCCGCCGTACCGTCATCGCGGCAGGTGCCCTGTCCCTTGCCCTCGTGGCACCGTTTGTCTCCCCTGTTCAGGCACAGGAGACGACCACGCCGACGAGTGATGCTGAACCGGCGCCGGCGGAGCAGCCGTCGACAAGCGAGGGCACCACTGCCGCAACCTTCGAGCAGCGCTTTGACACCGCAAACTTCTGGAACGCCGATGAAGCTGTAGTCGAAGGGCTGCAGCTTCAGCCCGGCGACACCGTCGCGCCACGCGCGAACACCATCTTCAACTGGGGCTTCAACAACAACGACGGCACGCTGACCCTGATCCGCCCGAAGTCCACCGCCGCCTTTGGCGCAGGTGAGAAGGACATCCCGGTGCGCGTGACCACTGCCGCCGGCGAGACCTTTGACACGACGCTACGCGTCAACATCATCGACGAGCGCCCGGGCGCCGAATGGGAAAGCCAGCTGACCTCCCGCTACCCGATGGACTTTGGAAAGTCCACGTCGGCGCAGTCCGTCGAGGGAATCACCCTGCCGGAGGGCGTCAGCGTGTCTAAGAGCGGAGCCGCTCTGCCGACTGGCTGGACCGTCTCCAACGACGGCACCACCATCCGCGTCACCCCACCAACCACGTTCAAGGACGGCGACTTCGACCTTCCGATTGAGGTGAACGACGGAACTGACAAGTTCGGGGCCACCCTGAAGATTGCTGCCAAAAACCCGTCAAAGACACCCGCAGAAACGGCAGGCACCGTCGCTAGCATCCTCGGACCAATCCTGGGCAGCCTGATCGGTGCCGGTACCGGTGGCTCCCTGCTCGGCGGCCTGGGCGACATCATCGGCGGCGGAAACGGCGGTAGCGAGGGCGGAACCGGCGGCGGTGAGGGTGGAACCAGCGGCGGCGGTGCTGGACGCTTGATCAACGTTGTGATCACCAACAATGCGAACCCGTCCAACATCGGCAACAACAACGGCAGCCCGAATGTGATTATCACCGACAATGCCAACCCGCGGGACAACCTGTCCAACAACGGCAACCCGTCCGTGGTGATCACAAACAACGCCAACCCGGTCATCACCGGTAACGCGAACCCGTCCGTAGTCATCACCGGCAACGTGAACGACAACCTGCGCGAGAACGGTTCCAACAACTCCGTTGTGGTGACTGACAACGCGAACCCTGTTGTCACCAACAATGCCAATCCGGTCATTACCGGCAATGCGAACCCCGTCATTACCGGCAACGCGAACGACAACGGGTCGAACAACTCCGCCGTGGTGACCAACAACGCGAACCCGACTGTGGTCATCACGGGCAACGCCAATCCAGTCGTCACTGGCAACGCCAACGACAACGGCTCTAACAACAGCGCCGTGGTCACCGGCAATGCGAACCCGGTCGTCACCAACAACGCCAACCCGACTGTGGTCGTCACCGGCAACGCGAACAACAACGGCTCCAACAACTCTGCCGTGGTCACCGGCAACGCCAACCCGATGGTCACCGGCAACGCCAACGGCGGCTTGGTGGGCTTCGGCTCCTCTCGCAAGGGCCAGGACGAAAACGGCGATCACCTCATCGACGCGAACGTCGGCGTTGACGGCGGTTCCTCCGACCCGCGCTGCATCGCTTCCCTGGTGGGCCTTGGTCTCCCGCTGATTGCGATGGTCCCGCTTGCGCTGGCGGGCCAGGTTAACGTCCCGGGCCTCAACGACATTGGCGAGCGAGCTGAGCAAGCGTTCAATGACGCTGCACGCCAGTTCAACATCGAGCCCGCGCAGCTCACCGCCGCAAGTGGCGCTGCCATTGGTGTCGTCGCTGCCCTGCTCCTGACCGCAGCCGTCCGCACCTGCATCCCGCGCGTCAACGGCGTCGATGTCAGCGTCGGTGGCAGCAGCAACGGCAACGACAAGCCGGCCGCAACTGTCGAGGCCCCGGTGGTGGAGACCCGCCAGAGCTAACACGACCGTGCCCTAGCCCCGCCCTCGCCGGCGGGGCTTTTTGCTGCCCCACATACGCCGAAATCCCCGCCGGAGCAGGGATTTCTCTTGTGCGCCCGGAGGTGCCTGAAGTCACGACATATTTGACGGGGTGTGCCTGCGGAAGGCGTTGTGATCCTTGACAGGTCAGTCGCGTCA
>NZ_JANRML010000028.1:0-5695 GCF_026930265.1 Corynebacterium pilbarense | reverse complement strand
CGAGTTCTCAAACAACACCAGCACACCCAACACCAACCCACACACAGTGAGCCAGCATCAAAGTGACTTTGGAATCCGCCAGCGATTGTTTTCCTGCCCGCCACACAAACCAGAGAACCTTATCTGCTCTCCAGCGGGGCGTTGTCGGTCTCGCTGACTCGATATAAGTTACACACACCCCAACAACAACACAAACCCGCAGCTAAACGCAGGTTTTAAGCGCGTTCAACATGTGCACCAAGCGCGTTTAACTGCTCGACGAAGGCCGGGTAGCCGCGGTCGATGTGGTGCACCTCGTGCACGGTGGTCACGCCGTCTGCGACCAGGCCGGCAAGCACGAGGCCGGCGCCTGCACGGATGTCGGAAGACCAGACGTCGGTGGAAGACAGGTTGTTCACCCCACGCAACATGACGTGGTGGCCGTCCACGTTCGCGTCGGCCCCCAGACGCAGCATTTCGTCCACGAACCGGAAGCGCGCCTCGAATACGTTCTCGGTGATCACGGATACGCCGTCGGCAATCGCGGACAACGCAATCGCCATGGGCTGCAGGTCGGTGGGAAATCCCGGGTATGGCAAGGTCTGATAGTCCACGGCGCGGGGGCGGTGGTCCATGCGCACGCGGAATCCGTTGTCGTACGTCTCCACGTCGGCGCCCGCGAGCTTCAGCTTCGAAAGGGCCAGGTGCAGGTGCCCGGGTGCCGCACCGGTGACGGTGATGTCGCCCTGCGTCATTGCGGCCGCGTACGCCCACGTGCCGGCGACGATGCGGTCGCCGACCACCGTGTGCTCCGTCGGCGAGAGCGAATCAACGCCATCGACGGTGATGGTGGACGTGCCGGCACCTTCGATACGCGCCCCCATGGAGTTCAGCATGGCGCACAGGTCCACAATCTCCG
Organism: Corynebacterium pilbarense; assembly: GCF_026930265.1. NCBI lineage: Bacteria > Bacillati > Actinomycetota > Actinomycetes > Mycobacteriales > Corynebacteriaceae > Corynebacterium > Corynebacterium pilbarense. Next base: position 4,797 of record NZ_JANRML010000028.1, on the reverse strand, counting down.
GTTCGCGCGCCGCGTTGTCCAGCACTGTGCGGCCATCCGCGAGCACGGCCGCAGTGATGATGTTCTCCGTTGCACCCACGGACGGGAAGTCCAGCTTGATGGAGGCGCCGGTGAGTTTCTCGGCACGTGCCACCACTGCTCCGTGCTCGATATGCGTGGTCGCGCCCAGTTTCTCCAGGCCGGACTGGTGCATATCCAGCGGGCGGGACCCGATTGCGTCACCGCCGGGAAGCGCCACATACGCCTCGGTGCAACGGGCCACCAACGGTCCGAGCACCGCCACGGAGGCGCGGAACTGGCGCACCGCATCAAAGTCGGCGTGCGGGGAAACCTCGGCCGGGGTGTGAATGCGCACCACGTCGCCTTCGATGTCCACCTCGCAGCCTAGCCCGACCAGGACATCGCGCATCAGCGGGACGTCCAGGATCTGCGGGCAGTTGCGCAGCGTGGTCGTGCCTTCGGCCAGAAGGGCTGCGGCCATCAGCTTGAGCACGCTGTTCTTGGCGCCGTCGACGCGAACTTCGCCCGCAAGCCGGGCGCCGCCTGAAACCAAAAACCGTTCTTTCACGTCCGCCACAGTACAGAACCGAAGGGACGTCGATAGGCAAATGCTTAAGGCAGCGCGCCGATGCGACGGGCGGCATTGACCGCCTCATACCTGGTGTGAGCGCCGAGTTTGCGCATCACGCTGCGGAGGTAGGACTTCACGGTCTCAGCACCGATACCCATCTCCGCGGCAGCCTCAACGTTGGTGTGCCCAAGTGCCACGCAGGCAAGCACGTCCAATTCGCGCGCCGACAACTTGGTGGTCTGCTTGACGGCGACCGGAGACACCAGCTGCTCGCAGAGCTGCTCAAGCTCCTTGCGCAGCTTCTCGTCTTCCACCCGGTTAGTCAGCATGCGCAGCTTAGAGTGGGTCGCGCGCACCTGCTCCCACTCCGCGCCGTTCATCGCACGCCCGGACTTCGCGCCAGCTCGGTCCCCGCCATCGGAGGAACGCAGCGCCGCGTTGACGGCGAGCTCCTGCTCGAGGGTGCGGGCGGTCATAGCGACTTCTTCGATGACCTTGTCCCCCAGACGCACAGGCGAATGCACGCCGACGTACAAAACGCCCCGGATCTCGCGCTGCACGATCACCGGCACGGCCACGACGGAGTGCAGGCCCTCGTCCTGAATCTGCTGGTCGTACTCGTGGGAGATCACGGAAGCGCGCGTGTAGTCGGCGATACCCACGGCACGACGGCTAGACACGACACGGCCACCAACGCCAGCACCCTCGGCGATACTGAGGTTCTGAAGTGCCGGAGTGCGCAGGCCGATCCATTGGGTGATCTGAATCCGGTTGTCCGACAAGAGAGTGCCGTACATCGCCACTGGAATGCCGGTTGCGGTCTTCAGCGCGGTCAGCGCCGCGCGAATCGCGTCATCGTCGTCCTTGATGCGCTGCGCATCCATCGTCATACGTGTCGCCTTCCACCGTTTCGGGGGCACCCATTTGGGGCACACCCGAATCCGAACAGGACTCAAAAACCACAGTGATCATATCGCGCGAACGGGGGTAGCCAAATTTAACCCCGCTCCAAAAGCGCGTGAAGCGTCCCGCCCGAACCCCTTCCGTACCGGACAGTTCACTACCAACAAACCACACTGTCTACTTCGGCGTGTATGCTGTCCCTGGAAACGCAACAAACTAAGAAAACCCCAGGAGGGGATGACTTATGGCGAAGATCGCAAGCAACGTTCTCGACCTCATCGGCGGCACCCCGCTGGTGGAACTCACTGACATCACCGAGGCCAACGGCTCCAAGGCCCGCGTACTGGCCAAGCTGGAGTTCTACAACCCGGCCAACTCCGTCAAGGACCGCATCGGCAAAGCCATCATCGAGGCCGCCGAGGCGTCCGGCGACCTGAAGCCGGGCGGCACCATCGTCGAGGCCACCTCCGGAAACACCGGCATTGCGCTCGCGCTCGCGGGTGCCGCGAAGGGCTACAAGGTCATCCTGACCATGCCGGAGACCATGTCCAACGAGCGCCGCGTGCTGCTGCGCGCCTACGGCGCTGAGATCGTGCTCACCCCGGGCGCCGCCGGCATGAAGGGCGCCGTGGAAAAGGCCAACGAGCTGGTAGAGCAGAACGAGGGCGCCATTCTGGCCCGCCAGTTCGAGAACGAGGCCAACCCGAAGATCCACTACGCCACCACCGGCCCGGAGATCTGGGAAGACACCGACGGCGAGGTGGACATCCTCGTCGCAGGTGTGGGCACCGGCGGCACCGTCTCGGGCGCCGGCAAGTACCTCAAGGAGCAGAAGGCGGACGTCAAGGCCGTGGCCGTCGAGCCGGCTGCGTCCCCGCTGCTGTCCAAGGGCGAAGCTGGCCCGCACAAGATTCAGGGCCTGGGCGCGAACTTCATCCCGGGCACCTTGGACCGCAACGTCGTGGACGAGATCATCGCCGTGACTAACGAGGACGCGGTGTCCACCTCCCGCGAGCTCGCGGTGAAGGATGCCATCCTCGGCGGCATCTCCGCAGGCGCGAACGTTAAGGCAGCGCTGGAGCTGGCCGAGCGCGAGGAGAACGCGGGCAAGACCATCGTGGTGATCATTCCGGACTTCGGCGAGCGCTACGTCTCCACCGTCCTGTACGAGGACATCCGCGACTAAGCACTTTTTGCTTAGCGACGAGCTGTCGCCCCTCCCCCGGCACCGACACCATCCGGCGCCGGGGGAATTTTTATCCCCACAGAAAATGAACCGCTTGGTACACTGCGCCCCATGATTTCCCTGGCTGCAAAGGTTGTTTCCACCGTCCGCGAGGACCTGGTGAACGCGCGCGAACACGACCCCGCCGCACGCGGCGACGTCGAAAACGCCGTGGTGTACTCGGGTTTGCACGCCATCTGGGTGCACCGCATCTGCCACGCAATGTGGGAACGGAACTGGAAAGGCCCGGCGCGCATCCTGGCGCAGCTGAACCGGTTCTTCACCGGCATCGAGATCCACCCCGGCGCGACAATCGGCCGTCGGTTCTTCATCGACCACGGCATGGGCATCGTGATCGGCGAAACCGCGGAGATCGGCAACGGCGTAATGCTCTACCACGGCGTCACCCTGGGCGGGCAGGTGCTCACGCAAACGAAGCGCCACCCCACCATCGGCGACAACGTCACCATCGGCGCGGGCGCGAAGGTACTGGGCCCGGTGACCATCGGTGCCGGTTCCGCCGTCGGCGCGAACGCGGTGGTGACCAAGGACGTGCCGGAAAATTCCATCGCAGTAGGCATTCCGGCGAAGGTCCGCCCGCGTAAGACGGACGAGTGCGTGAAGCTGGTGGACCCGGACAGCTACATCGATCCGGGCAGCTACATCATCTAGTTACGCCAGCAGGTCCCGGTACTGCGGGTTCTGCTCAATGTAGCGCTCAACAGCGGGGCAGGACGGGGTGATCAACATGTCGTCTGCGCGGGCGTCGTCGAGCGCCGCCTGGATAAGCGGCTTGGACAGCCCCTGGCCGCGGAATTTGGGGTCCACCACGGTGTGCGGCAGGTCGCGCACACCGTTCGCGTCGGCGTAGGTGGCAAAGCCCGCCACTTCCCCGCCCACGAGGATTTCGTACTGGCCTTCCGCCTCGTTCTTCTGCACGGATATTTCCGGGTTCTCAGACATGCAGCCGACTATATGCGAAACCCCTTCCGCATTGCCGCGGAAGGGGTTTCGGGAGTGTGGCCAGAGCCAGGATCGAACTGGCGACCCCACACTTTTCAGGCGTGTGCTCTACCAACTGAGCTATCTGGCCGGAACTACTCGTTTGCCAAGCAATTCAGCGACCCTGACGGGACTTGAACCCGCGACCTCCGCCGTGACAGGGCGGCGCGCTAACCAACTGCGCCACAGGGCCTTATTCTGTTGTTTTCAGTGCAACTTCCAGTGTGTTTCACACTGTCTCTTGCACGAGTTGATACATTACACAGCACCCTCGATCGGCCACAAATCGCCAGCGTACGGGAGGTTTCGGGCCCGGGTTGCTTATCGACGCCCACGTGCGAAGAAGAACACGACCGCCCCGGCTACCAGTAGCAGCATAAGCAGGCCGCCGAGCAGCCCCGGCAGGAGCCCGAAGCCTCCATCCTGGTCATCCTTCGCGGCGTTGACCTCCGTATCGCTGTCTTGACCATCCTGGCTGTCCTGGCTGCTCTGCGAAGCCGACGTCTCGGCTGCTTTGTCGGCTGCGTTGAATGCGATCGGCTCGTCGGACGGCTCCGGGCCGTCCTCATGCGTCGGCGTCCAATCCGGGCCGCCGTTGCCAGGTTCGCCATCCATGACCACCTCAAACTCGAAAGGCTGCTCCACACCGGTGATGTCATAACCTTCGTGCACCCACCCCATGCCGACCCAGATGTAGTACTCGCCCTGGTAGGGAGTGCTGGTGTCGTGCCACACGTACTGGCTCAGCGTTTCCGCGTCGGATTCGGCTGCATCCATGAAGAAGTTCAACGGGGTGCGCACGAGCTCGTTGCGCATCGGATCGTAGATGCCGAAGCCGAGGCTATCGGCGTTGTGCGCGACCGACTCCGGCGTTTTCACCTTCACCACCGGCCGCTGCCCGTAGGCCACCGGGATCTTGTAGAACCTGAACTCACCAGGGATGATGTTGTCGGAGTACGTGCCCTCGGTGATGTCTACCGCATCATTGAACCCGGTGCCGCCGGAAATTGGCTCGGGGGGGCGGGATCAAGCGGTTAATGCGCCACGTTTGAATATTTGCTGGAGTATCTCACGTGGGGTTGCTCCGCCGAGGACT
>NZ_JANRML010000027.1:0-7937 GCF_026930265.1 Corynebacterium pilbarense | reverse complement strand
CCGTCCTCGTCGGTGGCGGTGACCTCGGTGTCCTCGGACGGGTTGTTCACCTTGATGCCCGAGTCCTGCTTCTCGTCCGTCGGATTGACCGGCTGGACGCCGTCCTTGTCCACGGAGATGGCGTTGTCGTCGACGTTCTTGGAGTGGCCGTCCACCGGCACCTCCACCTCGACCGCGCCGTTAGGCAGGTTCGGGTCGGTGACGGTAACCGTGATCGGGCCGTCCACATCGGTGCCCGGGGTGAGGTGGATGTTGCCGTCCCCGTCGATCTCGGCCGGGATGTCCTTGCCGTCCTCGTCGGTGGCGGTGACCTCGGTGTCCTCGGACGGGTTGTTCACCTTGATGCCCGAGTCCTGCTTCTCGTCGGTCGGCTTGACGGAGTTCTTGCCGGAGGCGTCCACAGTCGTGCCGTTGTCGTCGACAGGCTTGTCGGAACCGTTGTCGTCGCGGTTCTTCTCGTGGCCCGCAACCGGCACCTCGAACTCGACGGAACCGTTGGGCAGGCTCGGGTCGGTGATGGTGACCTTGATCGGACCATCGACGCCGGGCTGAGGCTTGACGACGACATTCCCGTTGTCGTCAATCCTCACCTCAACCGGGTTGCCGTCCTCGTCCACCGCGGTGACCTTGGTGTCCTCGGACGGGTTCTTCACCTTGATGCCCGTCTCCTGCTCTTCGCCGTTCGGCTCGACGGTCTTGATGCCGCCCTTGTCCACCTCGACGGACACGCCGTTGTCGTCGACGCCCTTCTCGTGGCCGTTGACCGGGACCTCGACGTCAACCGCGCCGTTGGGCAGGTTGTCGTCGGTGATGGTGACGGTGATCGGGCCGTCCACATCCTCGCCCGGGGTGACGCGAACGTTGCCGTTGTTGTCGATGCGGACCGGGATCTCCTTGCCGTCCTCGTCCACCGCGGTGACCTTGGTGTCCTCGGACGGGTTCTTCACCACGATGCCGGTGAGCTGCTCATCGTCGGTCGGGTCGACCGGGGAAACCTCGGAGTCGTCCACGGTGGTCACGACCGGCACGACGACCGGGCCTTCCGTCTCCTCGGCAGGCTTCTCGGTGACCACGATATGGATCGGGCCGCCGACGTCGTTGCCGTCCTTGTCCTTGACCACCACGGTGGCCGGGCCAGTCGGAGCATCCTCCGGCACGGTGACGGTGATCTCGCCGGTCTCCGGGTCGACCGTGACCTTCGCGCCGTCGATCGGGTTGCCGTCCTTGTCGCGGACCTCGCCGGTCATACCGTCGGTCGGGTTCTTCACCTTGTCGTCGAGCGTGTCCTCGCCGCCCTGCTCAATCTCCTCGACCTTGGTGCCCGGCACGACGGTGCGGTCGGAGCCGTTGTCGCCCTTGTCCTTGGTGTGGCCCGCGACCGGGACCTCGATCTCGGTCTTGCCGCCCGGCAGATCCGGGTCGGTGACGGTGACCGTGATCGGGCCGTCGACATCGGTGCCCGGCACGACCGAGACGTTGCCGTCCTCATCCACGATGACCGGGATGACCTTGCCGTCCTCGTCCTTCGCCTGGACGCGGGTGTCGCCGTCGAGGTTGTCCACCTTGATACCGGTGGACTGCTCGTCATCGGTCGGCTGGACCTCGGTGACGTTGGAGTCATCAACGGTCGTCGGGTCTGCGGTCGGCTCCGCAATCACGACGTGGATCGGGTCGTCGACCTGGTTGCCGTCGGCGTCCTTGATGACCACAGTGGCCGGGCCGGTCGGAGCGTCCTCCGGCACCTTCACGGTGATCTCACCGGTCTCCGGGTCGACAGTGACCTCGGCGCCGGTGATCGGGTTGCCGTCGTTGTCCAGGACCTCGCCGGTCATGCCCTCGGTCGGGTTGGTGACCTTGTCGTCGAGCTTGGTCGGCTCCTCGGCGCCCGGCTCGAGTACCTCGACCTTGCCTTCGCCGTTGTCGATGGACGGCGCCGGCTCGGTGATCTCGATGTCGATCGGCTCGCCGACCTGGTTGCCATCGGCGTCCTTGATGGCGACGGTGGCGTCCTGCGGGTCGGTGCCCTCCGGGACGGTGACGGTGATCTTGCCGTCGGTGCCGATCTCCACCTTGGCGTCGTCGATGACGTTGCCGTCCTTGTCGCGGACCTCACCGGTCAGACCGTCGGTGACGTTCTGCACCGTGTCGTCCAGCACCTTCGGGGTGCCGTCAGCCGGAACCTTGTCGGTGACGGTACCTGGCATGAGCGCTGGGTCGGTGTTCTCGACGGTGCGCAGGCGCAGGTACGTCTCATCCGTCTGGCCGTCACGGGAGGCGCGGACAACGATGCGGTAGTTCTGATCTGCCTTCTCCGGGGTGCCGACAATCGCGGACTTTTCCTCGTCGAAGGACAGGCCGTTGACGCCGTTGTCGCTGTCCGCGATGGGATCACCGTTCTCGTCGAACCAGAAGACCTCGATGGTGGCGTCTTCCGCCAGCTTCTCCGCGTCGTTCGCCTCAGTGGCTCGCACCGGAATCTCCGTAATCGGCTTGCCCACCGGAACAGTCAGCTCCGGCACGACGTGCACGCGGACCTTGTGCTGGCTCGGATCCTTCTGCACGCGAACCACAGCGGTTTCCGTAGCGGTGGAGCCATCCGGGTTGGTCACCTGGACCTCAATCGGGATGATGCGCTCGGTCTCGCCCGGCTCCCAGTTTTCCACCACCGGGGTGCCAACGATCTTGCCGTCTTCGAACTTCAGGCCGTCGGGAAGCTTGTTGCCCGATTCCGGGTTGAACGTAATCTCGGCTTCGGGGTCACCCGGGGTGACCTCGATCGGCGTGATCTCATCGCCCTCGTCGACCTCCTGGTCCTGCGGGGTGACCACAACATCGCGGATGTCCGGGACACCGTTGCCGTCGGAGTCCAGCAGGACACGGCCGGTTGCCTTGTCCTGTCCGCCGGTGACCTTGGTGCCGTTGATCGTCTGATCCGGGTAGTTGACCAACACCGGGACCTCGAAGTCCTTCTCGGTCGCGTCAGTTGCGTTCTCCGGCGGCGTCACGGTGATCACGCCGGTGTCCGGGTCGACCTCGATGCCGTAGCCTGCCGGAACCTTAAAGTCCGGATCCAGCTCGTACTTCGTGCCCTCCGGCGCCGATGCCGGGACACCGGTGTTGCGCGTGACAATCGGGTCCAGCGTGACGGGCCTGCCGCCAGCGCTGGCGACCGCCTCGCCGTAGTCCACGTCGTACAGGTCCGCGACCTTGCCCACGATGGTGATCTTCGCGGTGGTGGAGTCTTCGGTGCCGTCAGCGTAGGTCACCTTCACCGGCAGCTCGTACTCGTCGCCAGCCTTAGCGCCCTGCGGAGGGATGAAGGTGATCTGGCCGCGGTCCTTCTTGTGGGAATTGCGCAACGTAGCCCAGGAGTCGATGGAGATGTCGCCCGGGTTCTTCACGTCGCCAGCCTTGGCAACCAAGTTCCAGCCCTCTGGGAGCGGAGCGAACTCAAACGCCTTGGACTGCTCCTTGCCGTCGCCCATGGCGCCGAGCTTCGGGTCCATGTCTTCTCGTGCGACGGTGACCGGGTTGTCCGTGTCAGTGACGTCGGTGAACGTCGCTCGGATCTCGCCCTTGCCAGTTGCGGTTTCGCCCCTGCCCAGCGCGTAGACATACTCGTCGTAGGACGGGTCGTAGTCGTCGGCGACGGCGAGGTAAGAGATCGTCGCATCGTCGATGAAGCGCTTCTCCTCGACGACGGGCTTGCCCTCTTCGTCCGTGACAACGTCACCAGTGTCCGGGTCGGTCTTGTAGATCTCGTCGTACACCTTGACGGTGTACTTCTCACCCGGTTCGGTGCTCTGCTCCTTCGGATCGAAGGTGAGGTCACCGGTGTCGGGGTCGATGCTGACACCGACTGGATCGTCACCGGTCAGTGGCCCCTCGGCGATCGTGTTTCCGTCCTTGTCAAGCACTTGGTAGACGGGGTTGGACGGGAAGTCCTGCGGATCCTTCTTGCCGATGTTTTCCAGCGTCACCGGATCCTGCTTGTTCGGATCAGCGGTGAAATCGTCCCACACCGGGGTATCAACCAGCACTACAAAAGAATCGACGGAGATGTCGCGCGAGCCGTTGGTCAGCGCCGCGTAGTAGTACGACCCGTGCGTCGCGTCCTTTGGCACGTCGAACGTGGAGCAATCCTTGGACGGATCGTTCTTGTCGCGCAGGTCGTTCTTGCTGGCGATGGTGCACGACTTCAGCACCTTGCCATTGCCGTCGCGCCACTCGAGTTGGGCACCAACAGGCAGCTGATCCTTACCGTCAATCACGACCTGAGCGGTGTTTCCGCGCTTGGCCGGGTTGTTGGTGTTGTTGTAGTTGGTGATGTTCAGTTCCAGGTCTGGATCCTTCACCAACGCCATGTTCATGTTGAAGATGCGGGAGTAGCCGAAGGAGTTCAACGGCTTCGGCGTACCGGTTGGATTCCACTGCGAGTTACGGTCCACGACCATGAACTCCGGCTGCGAGTAGTTCGTCGGTGCCGCAACCACACGGCCTTCGGGGTCCTCGACCCACACGTACAGGTGGCGCTGGAAGCCGTCCGGGGTGCCCTTTGCATACGCCTGGTCCTTACCCGGGAACAGCGACTCCGGGAAGCGCAGGGTGTACTCGCCCTTCTCGTTCGGAGCGCCGGAGACGGTGCCAGCGAGGAACTCCGGGTGGGCCTTCATCCACTCCTTAGCCTTCTCGGCGCGGTTCCACGGGTCGAGGGAGTCCACCTCAGTGTCGTAGCTGGCGGCGCCTTCCGGGGTGAGCGCGGAGGCGAACACCTTGTAGCCCTGTGCACCCGTTGCCGGCGCGTCTCCGACCGAGTCGCCGACGTTAAACAGCTGGTTGTTGTTGCCGGTTTCGTGCCAGATCTTGCCGGAGACCGTGCGCTTCCACAGCGGATCGCGGTGCGCGCCCGCGTACTTGATGGGGCCGAACGGGTCCTCGATGAGTTTGGAGCCAATCTCTGCGCTGGCGTCCGCCATATCCTCCGTCAGCGTGACAGCATCGCCTTCGGCCTTCATGTAGTTGTTCTCCGGCTTGCCCGGCTCATACGGACGCTCGTAGAACCACACACCGGTGCGCTGCATGTTGCCGTTGACGTTGATGGCAGCCGGGAACTCGCCGAGTGCGGAACCCGACGCAATGCCGAAGGCACCTGGGAAACCTGCACCAGTGGTGCGGACAGGCACCAGCTCGTTCTGAGTGCCGTTGTCGTAGGCCCCCTCCGGGGCGCCAGGGTTGCCCTCATCGCCGTAATCGTGCGGCGTGGCATCCGCCCACACACGGTAGCGCTGGCCCATGCCTGCCTTGAAGCGGTGCTTCTTGCCGGAGGCATCAACCCACTCCGGAACCGCGAATGCGTACATGCCCTTACCTGCGGACGGCCCCTCAAGGTCGTGCGTGTGGGTTTGGTAGATCGGGGAACGGGCACCGTCCGAATCGATCCATTGGAAGTACACCGGCACCGTCGACGGAACCGGTTTGAAGCCCTGGTAGGTGGTGGTGAGCTGGCCACCGCCGCGCGGGGTGACAATGGAAGCGCGGCCGGAGACAACGTCCTTGCCCTGGCCTGCCACGTTAGACAGGTGGATGCCGTTGGTGATCTGCTGCTGGGCAATGGCGTCGATGTTGTACACACCGGGCTTGCCCTCTACCGGCTTCGGCTGGGTGACACCCTTCTCACCACCATTTGCCCAATAGACGTGACGCCAGCCAGTTTCATTCTCACCCGGCTTGAACTCGCCTTCAAGGTTGTCGTTGTTCTGCTGGAGCCAGTCGTTCTCGAGCGCGCCAGCGTTGTTGTCAGGTGCGGCGTTGTCCGCATCCGCTTCTGCAGCGAATGCTGCAGCGGCAGCGCCAGGCACTGCGATCGGCTGCGCGAGCGGTGCGACCAACGCGATCGAGAGCGCGGCTGCCGCCACGGACGTGCCACGACGACGCACGATGTTACGTTTTTCCACGAGATTTCCCTTCGAGAGAATCGGGTGCCAAAAGATTCGCGGCCCTGACAAACGAAAAGCACACAGATATGGCAGGGCCTCTGCGCTTCAAAGTAAGCAAGCCTCCACCAAACAGCAAGACCTCTCCCACACTTTTCGTATCACATCGCGGCGACTCCCCAATGCATCAAAGACCTATAACCGCAGGCCTACCGCTTCTTGGACAGGACGCCACCAAACCACCTGTGCATTACGTAAGTAATCTGTTTCTGAAAACCGGCCCCAGCACACAGGTTGCAGACCTGTACAGATCCACACATTCTGCACGGATGCCGCCGCGTCCACCCCAGGTACGACCCCGCAGAGTAAAAACTTGCTAAGAGCAACAAAGACACCCCCGGAAAGGTGGTTACACGTGACAGAAAGCTTTCACCTGTCCATCTACCGGAAGCGTGATGGCAGGTGTGCAGCACAGTAGACAAAGCAGTAGCCCCTGCCCTCCCTTACGGGAGAACAGGGGCTAGGTAGCCGGACTAGACGAAGCTACTACTTCTTGTCAGCAGCCTTGTCGTCCTTCTTGGAAGAACCGGACTCAGCGTCCTTGCTGTCCTTCTTCGAAGAACCAGCGTAGGTCTTACCAGAAGAACCCTTCAGCTCAAGATCCTTCACAGAGCTGCCACCACCATTCGGCGAGCAGTTGTCGTAGATCAAAGTGCCGGCGAGGATACCAGCGGCAATCAGCGCCAGACCCGCAGCAACAGTGCCCAGGTCGGTGCCGAACGCTGCCAGCTGCTTGTTCGCAGCATCAACCTGCGCGGCGATCTCCGGGTTGAACAGACCCAGCTGCTGCTGAATCTGCGTGTTCGCAGCCTGCAGCTGAGCATTCGCGTCAGCCACAACATTGGACAGACCCGGAATCTCCATCTGGGTAGCCAGGCCCAGCGGGATCAGCGCCAGCAGCGGCAAACCAAAGCCAACCGAGGTAGCAACACACTTACCAGTGTCGATACCAACCTGCTCAGTGGTCTTGTTACCAGCACCGTCGGAGACAATCACCTTGTCGCCAGGCTTGAGCTCAACCTCAGCCGGAACCTTCACGGTCCACTTGCCGTTCTTGTCGGTCTCAGTCTCAACCTTCTTACCGCCCGGCAGCTCAACGATGATCTTCTCGTTCGGACGGTCGCCCGTACCAGAGACGGTCTTATCACCCGGCTTGATCGGGTTCACCGTCGGCGGAGTGGTGTCCTTGACGTCGCCCTTCTCCGGAGTCAGCGGATCAGTGCCGTCCTCGATCTCCTTACCGTCACTGATGCCGTCACCATCGGTGTCCGGGTTGTTCGGATCGGTCGGAGCCGGGTTGCCGTCCTTGTCCTTACGGTTGACCTCATCACCGTCGTTAATGCCGTCACCATCAGTGTCAGCCTTAGTCGGATCCGTCGGCTTACCGTCGAACTTGTTGCCGTCGCCAGTGACTTCGTCGCCGTCATTGATGCCGTCGCCATCGGTGTCCGGGTTGTTCGGGTCGGTACCGTGCTCCTTCTCCTCAGCGTCGGTCAGACCGTCGCCATCGGAGTCCTTCTCAAGCGGGTTGGTGCCGTCTTTCTTCTCGTCACCATCGTTGACGCCGTCACCGTCGGTGTCCGGGTTGTTCGGATCGGTCGGTGCCGGATTGCCGTCCTTGTCCTTGCGGTTGACCTCGTCCCCGTCGTTGATGCCGTCACCATCGGTGTCCGGGTTCAGCGGATCGGTCGGCTTACCGTCGAACTTGTTGCCGTCGCCAGTGACTTCGTCGCCGTCATTGATGCCGTCGCCATCGGTGTCCGGGTTGTTCGGGTCGGTGCCGAGCTCCTTCTCCTCTTCGTCAGTCAGACCGTCGCCATCAGAGTCCTTGTCGTTCGGCTCCACCGGCGGGGTAACCGGCTTCTCGACGGTGACGGTGACATCGACGTTGTCCTTCGAACCATCCGGGTAGGTCACCTCAACCGGAACAGTGATCTTGTCACC
>NZ_JANRML010000026.1:0-10712 GCF_026930265.1 Corynebacterium pilbarense | reverse complement strand
GAGTAGGTTACCGCCGACCCAACAACTTCACACACAAACACCCGCCGCACCAACACTGATGGTGCGACGGGTGCTTTTTCATATGTTGAGCTAGTGACCCACCGAGACCACCTGGGTGGTGCACACCAGCCAGTTGCGCGCCCGCGCGAAATTCCGCATTGCGGACAACTCCGCCTGCACCAACAATGGGTACGCACCCATGAAAACCCCCGGGGCGATACAACCCGGCGGGGCGCGACCTGCGAACTCGGGGCCACAGAGGTCGCGGGGCCAACACACGCAGCAACCATGACGCCGACAGTAGGGCGAAAGTCGAGTACCGGACGTCGAGTACACCCGCGTACACCGACGAACTCGACCTCCACCACTCGACCAACAACGCACCAACAACAACCCGGGTACGGTCCACACTCCGCATTGCGGACAACCACGACGGCACCAACTATTGGCGCCCACCAACCAATTCCGTGCCGCGGTCACACTCCGCATTGTGGACAACTGCGCCTGCACCAATAATGGGTGCTTACCCAAGGACCATGTAGCTGGCGGTCTCGCACAAGTTAACGCCGGCGATTTCCCACCTGGGCAAACACCGGTCGAAAATGGGTGGACCGTCAACGTTTACGAAATGCGAAAGCCGCCCCGCGAAACTCCGTATTGCGGACAACCACAGGTGCGCCAACTATGGGTGCCACTCACGAAACTCGCGTTCCGGCCACACTCCGCATTGCGGACAACACCAGGAACACAAACATTGGGGAACACCCACAAAGCGTTATACGGGTAGCGGCCTAGAGAAACGGCGGCTACAGGGTCGGCCAGGTCTCGCTCAGCCGGAACTCGCGTTTGCTGCCGCTCAGCGGGTCGGTGAATTCCAGAGCTGTGCATCGCAGCAGCATCGGCACGGAAAAGTCCTCAGTGTCTGCCGGCAACAGATTGGGGTAGATCCTGTCGCCGAGGATTGGTGACGCCTCCGCCAACATTTGGACGCGGAGTTGGTGGGTGCGGCCGGTTTCGGGCTGCAAGACATAACGACCCAGCGCGCCTGAAACGCCATAGCGTCTCTGTAATGCCACCTCGAGGGCAGGCTCTAACTGTGAAACGTTCGACACCACGGTCGAGGCGTTCGGCTCGACGTCCGGTACCAACCGGGCAGCGGGCTCGCCGGATTGTTTGGTCAGGTGGTGGTGCCAGGGGGTGGCCGGAGGGACGTCGTGAAGCAATGCGATTGCTTCGTATTCCTTGCGTACCTCGCGACGCGCGAAGAGTTCCTGGTAGGCGCCGCGGATCTCGCGGCGTTTCGTCAGCAAGAGCAGCCCGGATGTCGCCCGGTCAAGGCGGTGAGCGGGCGTAATCTCTTCGTTGCCGGTCGCGCGTCGCAGCCGCACAGTCGCGGTTTCGGTGATGTGGGACGCGCGCGGCATGGTAGCCAAAAATGGCGGTTTGTTTACGACAAGGAGGTCGTCGTCCTCGAATACCGTGGTGATTTCGAAGGGCACGGGTGTCTCTGGCGCGGGCCGGCGGTAGAAGAAGACATCGGTGCCGGGTTGCAGCCAGGTTTCTGCGGTTAACGGGGAGCCGTCGCGCTTTACGACGGCACCTTCGGCAAACCTTGCCAAGACCGCATCCACGTTGTCCTCGGGATGTCGGTGGCGCTGGGTGGAAACGAGGTGCCAGATGAATTCGGCGGCTGAGATGCCCGGCCCTTCTGGCACGCGTGCGCGGGTGGCGCCGAGGCCGTCGCGGGGCGGCAGCGGCCCCGTATTCTTACTCTTTTTCCGTGCCATGCTGTGTAGTAGATTAGCCGCCATGGATTTAGGGTCTTTGGTTGAACCGCTGACGGCATTTTTCTCCGAGGGTATCGGTAAGGCCATCATGGACGTTCTGAGTGTGATTTACCAGGTGCTGTTCCCCGCGAACGCCCCGGCGGCGACGCCGCAGGAACTGCCGCGCTAACACGCCGGACAGCAGTAGACTGGGGTTATAACCAGCCGATCTGAGGGAAGGTTTGTATATGACCCAGGAAGATATCGTTGTCGTTGCCGTAGACGGCAGCCCCGCCTCCGACAATGCAGTCCGTTGGGCTGCAAATACGGCGATGAAGCGCAACATTCCGCTGCGCCTCGCGGCGGCGTACTCGATGCCGCAGTTCCTGTACGCGGAAGGCATGGTGCCGCCGCAGGAGGTCTTCGACGAGCTGCAGCGTGAAACCTTGCAGACCGTGGACCGTGCGCGCGAGGTCGCGCTCGAGGTGGCACCGGACCTGCATATCGGCCACGCGGTGGCGGAAGGCTCGGCGATTGACATGCTGCTGGAGATGTCCAAGGAATCCACCATGGTGGTGATGGGGTCCCGCGGCTTGAGCGGGATCTCCGGCATGGTGCTCGGCTCCGTTTCCGGCGCCGTGGTTTCTCACGCGTCCTGCCCGGTAGTGGTCGTGCGTGAAGACAACGCCGTGACGGAAGCGAACAAGTACGGCCCTGTCGTCGTCGGCGTGGACGGTTCTGACGTGTCGCGTCGCGCCACCGAGGTGGCCTTTGAGGAGGCAGCCGCCCGCGGTGCGGAGCTGCACGCGGTGCACACCTGGGTGGACACCCAGATCCAGGGGCCGGGGGCAGGCTACGCGGTCTCCGAGGACCACTGGAAGGCTGTGCGAGCGGAGAAGGACGAGCTGTTGAGCTCGTACCTGAATGAGCTTTCGGAGCAGTACCCGGACGTGGTGGTAAAGAAGGCCATCACCCGCGACCGCCCGGTGCGTGCGCTCGCAGCAGCTGCGCAGGGTGCACAGCTGCTGGTCACCGGCTCGCACGGCCGCGGCGGATTCAAGGGTATGCTGCTGGGCTCGACTTCGCGCGCGCTGCTGCAGGAGGCACCGTGCCCCATGATGGTCGTGCGTACACAAGATTTGTAAGCGAATTGTTACGCAACTGCATGCGATGCGTTGCTCGCCCAATCTATAAGGGGCGCATAATGGCTCCCGTACTGATTAACAATTAGAAGGGTTTGAAACACTATGGCACCTGCAATGGGTCTTATCGGTTGGATTGTTATCGGCGGTCTTGCTGGCTGGATCGGTTCGAAGATCCAGAACCGTGACGCGCAGATGGGCATCGGCCTGAACATCGTGGTCGGCATTATCGGCGGTCTGCTTGGCGGTTGGCTGCTCTCCGTGTTCGGCGTCGACGTTGCCGGTGGCGGGCTGTTCTTCAGCTTCCTCACCTGCCTGCTCGGCGCGGTGATCTTGCTGTGGATCATCAATCTGGTGACCAGCAAGCGTCGATAGGCGAAAGTGTGAAATCCCTCGGGTGGAACCCGGGGGATTTTTTCGTGCCCGGTGGACTATACGTACCGGTTTGTCTATATTGATATGCGACCGACGCACGAAGGAGTTTTCCTTGGCCACCACCAGCAAGAAGAGGCCAGCGCAGCGACGCCGGGACCGGCCGAGCCCGCGCCAGCGGCTGCTGGACGCTGCAACAAAACTGTTCACCGAAGAGGGCATCCGCGTCATCGGCATCGACCGGATCTTGCGCGAAGCGGACGTGGCAAAGGCCTCGCTGTACTCGCTGCTGGGCTCGAAGGACAACCTCGTTATCGCCTACCTGGACCAGCTGGACGAGCAGTTCCGCGCCCGCTGGGGTGAGCGCGCAGCGAAGGCGCCGGACGCGGACGCGAAGATCCTCGCATTCTTCGACATGGCTATCGACGAAGAGCCGGACAAGGACTTCCGCGGCTCTCCTTTCCTCAACGCCGCGGGCGAATACCCGCGCCCCGAGGTGGAGTCGGAAGAGCGCATCATCGCGGCGTGCATGGCGCACCGCTCCTGGATGCACGAAACGATCACGGCGTTATTGACGGAGAAGAACGGCTACGAGTCCTCCGCGCTGGCGGATGAGCTGCTGATCTTCCTCGATGGCGGGCTGTCTGGCGCGAGGATCCTGCACAGCATCGAGCCGCTGCGCACCGCACGCGCGCTGGCGGAAAACACCTTGGGCGCGCCGCCGCCGGATTACTCCATCTAGCGCGCCGACGCTACGCTGAGCTGCATGACCACGGCCCACATGCACACGCAGCCGCGCCGCATCACCGCCTCGCAGGTGATTGGCGAATTGCTGCTCACGTTCGGCGTGCTACTGCTGTTGTTCGCCTTCTACGAGTCTTATTGGACCAACATCGCCTCCGGCCGGATGCAGGATGAGGCGCAGACTCGCCTGGAAGAGCAGTGGGTCAACCCCCGACAAGCCAAAACCGCTGAGCTGGGCGACGCGTTCGCGCGCATGTACATCCCGGCGTTCGGCCAAGACTACCAGTTCGCCATCGTGGAAGGCGTGCAGGAGCACCAGCTGCTCACCGGCCCAGGCCACTACCCGGGCACGCAGCAGCCGGGCGAGGACGGCAACTTCGCCGTGGCCGGGCACCGCGTGGGCAAGGGCGCACCGTTTAACGACTTGGGTGCGCTGAAGGCTTGCGACGCCATCGTGGTGGAGACGCAGACCGAGTGGGTGACCTACCGCGTGCTGCCGATGTCGCAGGACCCGGGGGAGCGCCGCAGAGAGGGAATCGATTGCCTGCCCGGCGAGCTGAACGAGCGCATCGCGGCTGGCGACTACGCGCAGGTCAAGGGCCGCGAGATTACGCTTCCGGGCGACATCGAGGTGGTCAACCCCATCCCGGGCAACAGCTCGACGAAGGTGGAGCCGGGCACGGAGGGCCTGATCACGCTGACCACGTGCCACCCGCAGTTCTCCAACGCGGAGCGCATGATTATCCACGCGGTGCGCACGGAGGTGCAGCCGAAGGACCCGTCGGGTGCGGTCCCGGATGTAATGAAAGAGGTGCGATAACGATGTATGCGGCACTGTGGCGCAAGCTTCCCGGCCCCGCGCCGGTGAAGTGGCTGCTCACCCTGATCATTTTAGTGGGCGTGTTTTTCCTGCTCATGGAGGTTGTCTACCCGTGGGTGTCGTCGATGATGCCGTACAACGACGTCGCGGTGTAGCCGACTAGAGCCAGCGTGGCACCGGCGGCGCCCATGCGCGCAGTTTGGCCAGGAGCTCCTGCGGGTCGTCGGCGACGACCATATGCGCGCGGTCCGTCGGGCGCATGAAGCCCTGGTCCACCATGTGGTCGATCATCGCCACCAGCGGCGCCCAGAATTCGCTGCCCAGCAGCCCGATGGGTTTTTGGTGCAGGCCGAGTTGTTGGCTGGTCCATTCCTCGAACAGCTCGTCGAGGGTGCCGGCGCCGCCGGGCAGGGCCACGATGGCGTCGGCAAGTTCGCTCATGCGGGCCTTGCGCTCGGACATGGTGGTCACCACCTCGAGGCGCTCGAGGCCTTCGTACTGCAGCTCGTAGTTGGCTAGGTGCTCGGTGAGGATGCCAATGCTTGTCGACGCCCCCTCGGCCACCTCACCCATCAGCCCCACCTTTGACCCGCCGTAGACCAAAGTGATGTCGGCGTCCGCGAGTGCCTCGCCGAACGCCCTGGCCAACGCGGCGTTGTTCGGGTTGGTGCCCTCGCGCGCCCCGGCGTAGACGGCGATGGCTTCGATCTCGCGGGACTTCAGCGCCGGGAAAATCTCGCCGCGCAGCAGCGGTGCGAGCTCGGCATCGGGGGCCGTGGGGTCGATCCAGCGGGCCTCGGCGATCTCCGCGGCAGGCGCGGGGGACAGGCCGGTGCCGGGGTGCAAAAACACCGTGGAGGTGACGGTGCAGCCCGGCTCGTTGGAGGCGGGTGCGCTGAACTGGCCCAGGTAGCTCAAATCTTCCGGGTCGACGTCCAAGCCGACCTCCTCCCGGGTCTCGCGCAGCGCGGTGTCCACCAGCGTCTCGCCGGGCTCCGGCTTGCCGCCCGGCAGCTGGAACCGCGGGCTGGTGTGTTTGCGAACGCACAGCACGCGGCCCTGCTCGTCGGTGAACACGATGGCGGCTACGGAGATCATCACGGGACTATTCACAGGGCCAGGTTAGCGATTACTTCTTTCGCCACCGTTTCGGCCTTGACGGACTCGTGCTGGTTGGTGAACACCGCCACCGCGGTGGGCCCCTTGGCCACGGCGTACGCTGCGCCGATGCGGCCGGGCACGTCCCCGCCGCCGTGGCGGCCGCCGTCCCACCCGCCGGGCAGCGTCGCCGGCTGGGTCAGGTCCACCGGGGCGACGAAGTCCACCACGGCTCGGGCGTCTTCCGCAGAATCCATGTGGCGCACCAGCACGGTCAGTTGCGGCTCCTCGGGGTAGGACCAGAACTGGCACGCGGGCGGGTCGAAGCGGGGGTCTGTGCCCACGCCGGTGACGCGCTGGCCGTTGGTCTGCGCGACCCACTCGGTGTCCAGGTAGGGGCACTCGGTCCAGCTATCGCGCGGGGTGTCGGGCAGGGCCTGCACGGGCAGGGCGGGTTCGGGTGCGGGGGCGGCCGGAGGGTCGTCGATAGGCGAAGGCTCCTGCGAACACCCGGCGAGGGCGAGCACGAACAGGGCGGTGGGTACTCTCAGACGCATGAGCTCCAGATTAGTGCTGTTGGAGCAGCATCCCGGAAAGACCGCGGACTACCGGGCGCTCGACTCGGGCATCACGGTGCTGGCGGTGTGCCTCATGCTCGTCTCCTTCGGTGCGCTCGCGCGTATGCCGCTCAATAGCGCGCTGCTGCACATTGTGATGACCGCGGCGTTCGCATTTTTGCTGTTCTACGGCATGGTGGAGATGTACCGCTGGGGCATGTGGGGGCGTGTGGCGTGGATGCTGGGGGCGACGGCGGTGTGGGTGGCGGACATGACCGTCTCGCCAGTAGCCGTGTACTGGGTGTTCGTGCTGTTCTTCGTGGCGTTGCGCGCCTTTGACAACTGGGTCGGCTACGCGTGGGTGGTGGTGTGCCTGGGCATTGCGATTGGCATGCAGGTCCCGACCGGTCTCACCCTCGGCGGGATCATGGGCCCGGCGCTGTCCGCGGTGGTTGTGGTGGCGATCGCGTACGCCTTCGACACCATCACCCGCGTGAGCCGCGAGAGGCAGCAGCTTATCGACGAACTGCTGGCCACACGCGACCGCCTCGCCGACACCGAACGCGCCGCCGGCGTGGCCCAGGAGCGCGAACGCCTCGCGCACGAGCTGCACGACACGGTGGCGCAGAACCTGTCGTCGATCCAGATGCTGCTGCACTCGGCGGAACAGGACGTGCGGGCAAGCGGGCTGCCGGAGGATAAGGTGCAGGCGCCGCTGCGGAAGATGGAGACGGCGCGCCGGGCGGCGTCGAATAACCTGGCGGAGACCCGCGCGATGATCGCCGCGCTTGCGCCGGCGCCGCTGACGGAGTCCTCGCTGCGCGACGCCTTAGCGCGGGTGGCCGGCGACTTCGGCGAAGCAGGTGGGCTGGACATCGGGGTGGAAGTCGACGGCGAGGCCGTGCCGCTGCCAATGCGGGTGGAGGCCGGGCTGCTGCGCATCGCCCAGGGTGCGGTGTCCAACGTGATCAACCACGCCGAGGCGAGTATTGCCCGCATCACCCTGACCTACGCGCCGGAGGAGGTGCGCCTGGACGTGGTGGACAACGGCCGCGGCTTCGACGTTAACGCGCAGGGGTTCAAACCCAGCGGGCTGGGCCACCTGGGGCTGGATGCGATGCGCTCGCGCGCCGTGGAGCTGGGCGGAAAGTTGGAGATCGAGTCCGCACCCGGCGGGCCGACGGCGCTGACCGTGGCTGTGCCGGTTAGGATCAACCAAAAGACTGACCTTGACTCTAGCGAGGAGACCGACGTTGATCCGGGTACTGCTGGCTGACGACCACGAGATTGTCCGCCTCGGCCTGCGCTCCGTACTGGAGGCCGCCGAGGACATCAAAGTGGTGGCCGAGGTAGCCACCGCCGAAGGCGCCATCGCCACCGCGCAGGCCGGCGGCATCGATGTCATCCTCATGGACCTGCGCTTCGGCGCCGGCGCGGAAGGCCAGCGCGTGACCACCGGCGCCCGAGCCACCGCCGCGATTCGGGCCAACATGCCCCACCCACCCAAGGTGCTGGTGGTGACCAACTACGACACGGACGCCGACATCCTCGGCGCCATCGAGGCCGGCGCCGTGGGCTACCTGCTTAAAGACGCCCCGCCGGAAGAACTCGTCGCGGCGGTGCGCTCCACCGCGCGCGGCGACGCCACCATGTCACCCGTCGTGCGCGACCGGCTAGAATCCCGCGAGCGCACCCCGCGCTCGTCGCTCACCCCGCGCGAGCTGGAAGTGCTGCAGCTCGTGGCCGCTGGCTCCTCCAACCGCGAAATCGGCCGCCAGCTCATGCTCTCCGAGGCGACCGTGAAATCCCACCTTGTCCACATTTACGACAAGCTGGGCGTGCGCTCGCGCACCTCCGCCGTGGCGTCAGCGCGCGAGCAGGGCGTGCTGTAGCGGCTTATTTGGACAGCTTGGCGTGCACTTCTGCCGCCAGCTTGTTCAGGTCCTCGTCGATGGAATTGTGCGCCAGGCGGCGCTGCTCCGGGTTCGCGTGCTCGGCGTTGCGCACGGCCTGCTCCAGCTCGTCCAGACGCACGCGCGCGTCACCCTTGAAGCCCTCGCCGAGGTTGTCGGTGTGCTCGACGTTCTGCCGGACGGCGTCGATACGCGCCTTGAGCTCGGCGCCGCGGCCGGAGTGGCGCGCGAGATCCTGCGGGGTGAGCCCCAGGCCGGCGGCGCGGTTGTTCACCTGGCCCTGCTGGAGGGAGGTCAGCGCCTTGTACGCCAGCGGCAGCAGCACCGGCACCAGAATGCGCGCGGCGGAGACCCACTGCTTTGCCTTCTTCTGGGTCACGCCGGACTCCTGGATGCGCTTCAGGTGCGCCTTGGCCAGGTCCTTCTCGTGCTTCCGCTTGCGCTTCAGGCCCTTCTTCTCTTCCTTGAGCAGGCGCTTTTCCGCCTTGTCCAGGAGCTTGGCCACGCGCTCGTCGGCCTTCGCCTCCTGCTTGGCCAGCTGGCGCGCGTGCGACTGCGCGGCCTTGACCTCGGCCTTCGTCTTCGCGCGGGACTTGCGGATGGCCTCGAAAACACCCATGGTTTGCTCTCCTCTAATCGTTCGCTCTAACGCCCATTCACTGTACCTTCCGGGGCACTACCCCTGCCCAGGTATCGTTTGAGGCATTGTGAGTAACGAACCTGTGCGCGCCTCAGACCTCGTGGGCTGCCGCTTCCGCCAGCGGCAGCGCCGCGCGCACCCGGACGTACCCGAATTGCCGGAGGCGCTGCTGCGCCAGCCGCAGATCGACGCTGCCCGCGCCGCCGTATTCGACCTGCTGCCCGTCAAACGCGCCGTGGGCGACGGCGCCGGCAAGGCGTTTGTGCGTGTGGACATCGACCCCGGTGCGGATCGTGTCGCAGCAACACAGGATGCTTTTCGACGCCGCGCGCACCTGATCACCAACGCCACCCTGGTTGGCACGGTGGAGGGCGTGGACGCGGAGGCGGACGTGGACGTGCTCGTGCGCACCGAGGCCGGGTACCTGCCCGTGGTGATTTCCAACCACCGAGTGGCGCGGGCTCATCCGAGCGCCGAGCTTTCCATGATCCCCACCGGGCGCCTCGGGCTGGGTCAGCCGTTGACGGTGCACGCGAAGGCGCGCCACCACACCGTGGACGGCTACCGCGTCACGCTTGCCCACCTGCTGCTCGGCGAGGGCGCGGACGGCCGCGGGGCTGTGATCGGCCAGGACCGCACGCGCGCGTACCTGTGCGAGCCGGAGCGCTACATCGAGCCGCTTGTCGGCGCGCTGCTGGCGCCGCTGCCAGACGAGCCCAAGCGGTTGAAACAGTGTGCCACCTGCCGGTTCTGGCCGCTGTGTGAGCCGCGCCTGGTTGAGCTCGACGACATCTCGCTGCTGCTTCCGGGCGGCCGCGGCGACTACTGGCGCGAGCGCGGCATCCATACGGTGCAGCAGCTTATCGACGAAGCTCCGCCCGAGCCCGCCGCCCTCGCCCGCGCCTGGCGCGCCGGCATCCCCGTGCTGCGGCGATCCGATTTCACGCCCGCGCCCCGCGCCGACGTGGAAGTGGATGTAGACATGGAGGCCTACTTGGACCAGGGCGCCTACCTGTGGGGTACCTTCGACGGCACCGACTACCGCGCCTTCGCCACCTGGGACGAGGTCGGCGGCGACGCCGAGGAGGAAAACTTCACGGCGTTCTGGTCCTGGCTGATGGCGCGCCGGGCTTCCGCCCATGCGGAGGGCAAAACGTTCCGCGCCTACTGTTACGCCGCGGGCGGGGAGAACCACTGGCTGCGCTCGTCGGCCAAGCGCTTCGCCTCCGTAGACGCCGGGGACGTCGCCGCGTTCATCGCCTCCGACGAGTGGGTGGACGTGTTCGCCCATGTGCGCCGTTCGCTCGTGGGCACCGACGGGCTGGGGCTAAAGGTGCTTGGCCCGGTCGTGGGTTTTGAGTGGGAGGACGACGACGTCGATGGCGAACGCTCCGTGGCCCTGCGCCGCTCCGCCCGGTTTGGCGACCAGGCCGCGCGCGACATGCTGCTGCGCTACAACGAGGACGACTGCCGCGCCACCCGCGCCGTGCGCGACTTCCTGGATGCCGACGCGCCGGGCGTGCCCGAGTTCGGGTCGGTGTAGCAGAATCTGCTAGTTCGTCTTTTTGGGCAACTAGCAGATCACTGTTATGTCTATGGACATTTTGGACGCGGAGTCTGGTCACTTATTGGACATGGAGTCTGGTGACTTATTGGACAT
>NZ_JANRML010000025.1:0-11103 GCF_026930265.1 Corynebacterium pilbarense | reverse complement strand
ATCAAGGCGTGGAAATGGCTGAAACCGCACGTGTGCGCATCAAAGACGGCTGCGAGGTGTACTTTTGCGATCCGCACTCGCCGTGGCAGCGGCCGACCAACGAGAACACCAACGGTGAGATCCGGCGCCGGTTCTACAAGAAAGGCACCGACTTCGCCGAAGTCACCCCCGAGCACGTCGCCTGGGTGCAAGACGAACTCAACGACACACCACGACAAGTCCTCGGCGGAGCAACCCCACGTGAGATACTCCAGCAAATATTCAAACGTGGCGCATTAACCGCTTGATCCCGCCCGGCGTAAATCGGCCGATCCCAGGATGAAGCTCCCAGGGTTTGGCGCAGCCAACGCGGCCAACGCGGTCAACCTCGTCGGGGGCCGTGGCGTCGATAGGCCGTACTCCTACCGCCCGAAGACCTGCCGCACGACGCGCCTCCACACCACTCGCGCCACAGAGTGCGGCAGCGCCAGCACCTCCCGCGCGTAGTTTTTCACCCGCGACGTCTCGGGAGTCGGCGCCGCCACCAACTGCACCGGGATGCCCAGGTGCCGCGCCCACACGCGGGTGCGCAGAACGTGGAAACCGCTGGTCACCACGGTGAGATAGGCAGCGTCTGGGAACAGCCCCCGGGAGTACTCCAGGTTCTCGTTGGTGGAGCGCGCCTTGGGCTCCAGCACGATCGACGCCTCCGGGACTCCGCGGACTAGCAACCAGTCGGCCATCACCTCCGCCTCCCCAAAGCCGGAGACCACAAGCGGCGCGGGGGCTGTACGCCACACCTCGAGCGCTCGGCGCAGGCGGAACTCGAGCATGCGCGAAGGGCGCCCGTCGACGATGCGGGCGCCCAGCACGACGATTGGGTTACTCACCCATCAGGCGCTGGCGCAGCGCCTCGTCTTTGCGCTCCACCTCGGCCGCCATGCGCGCCTGGTAGTCCACCATTTTGCGCTGCACTGACGGATCGGCCGCGCCCAGGATGCGCGCGGCGAGCAGACCTGCGTTCTTCGCGCCGCCGATGGAGACGGTGGCCACCGGCACGCCGCCGGGCATCTGCACGATGGACAGCAGCGAGTCCAGCCCGTCGAGGGTGTCCAGGGCGCGCGGGATGCCGATCACCGGCAGCGGGGTCGCCGCGGCCACCATGCCCGGCAGGTGCGCGGCCCCGCCTGCGCAGGCGATGATCACCTGCAGGTCGCGCGTGTGCGCTTCCTTGGCGTACGCCAGCATCTTCTCCGGCGTGCGGTGCGCGGAGACCACCCCTACCTCGAAGGGGATGCCGAATTCGGCGAGCACCTCGGCGGCCGGGGCGACGGTGTCCCAGTCCGAGTCAGAGCCCATGATGATGCCAACGACTGGCTGTGCCATGTGTCTAGTCCTTCCAGGTTGCGTGGATGATGTAGTGCGCGGCGTCTTCGGCTACGGCGAGCGCGTCGTCGACGCTGTCGGCGCACACGTTGACGTGCCCCATCTTGCGCCCGGGGCGGTGGTCCTTGCCGTAGAGGTGCACCTTGGCCTGCGGGTATTTGCGCATCACTTCGACGACGCGCTCGGCCATCGGCACAGCGGGGTCTTCGTCGCCGCCGAGGGTGTTGACCATGACGGTTGCGGGCGAAAGCTTATCGACGGCACCTAACGGCCAATCCAGTACCGCCCGAACATGCTGCTCGAACTGGGAGGTCACGCACCCGTCCTGGGTCCAGTGGCCGGTGTTGTGCGGGCGCATGGCCAGCTCGTTGACGGAGACCTCCGGGCCGTTGTCGCCGACGTATTCGAACAGCTCCACGGCCAACACACCGGTTACGCCCAAGCCCTCGGCAACGCGCACGGCGAGCTCCTCGCAGCGCGTCGCCAGCTCCGCGGACATGCCCGGCGCGGGAGCGATGGCCACGCGGCAGATCCCGCCGTCTTGGCGCGACTCCACCACCGGCCAGGCGCGCACGTCGCCGGAGCGGTTACGCGCCACCATCGCGGACA
Source organism: Corynebacterium pilbarense (assembly GCF_026930265.1). Taxonomy (NCBI): domain Bacteria; kingdom Bacillati; phylum Actinomycetota; class Actinomycetes; order Mycobacteriales; family Corynebacteriaceae; genus Corynebacterium; species Corynebacterium pilbarense. Next base: position 9,129 of record NZ_JANRML010000025.1, on the reverse strand, counting down.
GTTCGCGGGTGAACGCGACTTTCTTCTCCGCCATCAGCGGCAGGTCGCGGCCCAGCAGGTCCTCGACCAGCTCGGCGCACTCTGCGCGCGACGACGGGAACCACACCCCGTGTCCGTCATAGCCGCCACGGGTGGCCTTCAGGCACACCTGGCCGCCGGTTTCGTCCCAGAACGCCTCGGCGTCCGCGGCCGACTCGATCGCCGCGAACGCCGGCACCGGCAGACCGGCCTCGGACAGGCGCTTACGCTGCTCGAGTTTGTCCTGGGCGTAGATCAAGGCATCGGGGCGGGGTTCGACGGCCACGCCTTCGTCGATAAGCAACTGCGCGTACTCGTTGGGCACATGCTCGTGGTCGAAGGTGACCGCATCTGCGCCGTCGACGATCGCGCGCAGGTCCTCAAGCTTGGTGTAGTCGCCGAGGCGCACGTCGCCGAACACCTGCGCGGCCGAGGCGTCCTTGTCTGCGGCCAGCACGCGGGTTTCCACGCCGAGCTCGATCGCTTCCGTCTGCATCATCCGTGCCAACTGGCCGTCGCCGATGACGGCGACGACGGGCATCCCATAGGCGTTACTCACTCTGAACACTCTAGTCGCCCCTCCGACTAGCATCGCAGCCATGTCTGAAACGATCGCCCGCCACACAATCTTCCAGAACTCGCTGATGACCGCGCTTCTCGACGGCATCTACGACGGCGAGCTGACCATCGGCGATATCTTGAGCAAAGGCAACTTCGGCCTGGGCACCTTCGACGCCCTCGACGGCGAGATGCTCATCCTGGACGGGGTGTGCCACCAGCTCACCTCCGACGGCAAGGCGCGCGTTGCCGATTTGGACCAGCGCACCCCGTTTACCGTGGTGACCAACTTCGTGCCGCGGATGCGCTTCGACGCGCCCGCCAGCATGGTCCGCTCCGAGCTGGCCAAATTCATCGACGACACCGAGCCGAGCCACAACTTCTTCACCGCCGTGAAAATCACCGGGCGGTTCAAGGAGGTGGTGGTGCGCACGGTGACCAAGCAGGAAAAGCCCTACCCGCCGATGTCGGAGGCGGTTTCCGACGACGCGGAGCACGTCTTCACCGACGTCGAAGGCGTCATCGGAGGTTTCCGCACCCCCATGTACGCCAAGGGCATCGGCGTGCCGGGCTGCCACGTGCACTTCATCGATAACGAGCACTCGCGCGGCGGCCACGTGCTGGACTACACCGTGGACGATGCGGTGATCGAGCTGTGCCCCGGCACCGACATGGAGCTGCACCTGCCGGTCACCGCCGAGTTCTTGGGCGGCAAGCTCTCCCCCGAGGACTTGGACGAGCAGCTGCACACCACGGAGATTAAGGGGTACAAGTAGCGCACAACGCCGGGCGGACAGGGTGCGCCGGACGGGGTTCCTGACAAATTACGACAGCCGTTTGTACCGACCTGGGGATATAGGGGCGCACTGACAGATTCCGCCACGAAGTGTCGGAGGTAGGGGCTCCCGAGGCGAGGCGCGCGGCGCCGGGCACCGGCCGCGCGCCGCAGGCCTACCGCGCCGCGCCGAGCGCGCGCTGCAGCACTTTCTCCACCGCTCGAGTCTTGCCCACCCGCTCGAACACGATCGGCTGCGCGTAGCCGTACACCGCCACGTTGATGCCGCCGCGCTCGCGGCGCACGGAGTGGACCTGGCGCAGCGGGATGGAATCCACCGCCCCGCGCCGGCCGCGGGCCAGGATGCGCTTGTCGGTGACGATGAAGCGCCGGCGCCTGGACGCCACCAGCGGGACGATGAACCGCCACAGCACGATCAGCGCCCAGATCAACACCACGATGTTGCGCAGGCCCGGGTCCACGTGCGGGGTCACGTCCATCCAGCCGACGGCCATCCAGGCCACGCCGGTGACGGCCACCAGCTCGAGCAGCGGGATGGTCAGCGCGGAAAGCGGCGCGCACACGTCGGCGAGGACGACTTCGTCCCCGCCGATGCGAAACGGTGCTTTGCCAGCCATAAACAGGCAGGGTACTGCACGCCTAGGACGTCGGCCGCAGATGGTGGACGTCGCCGACGGAATACGCGGAGCCGTCGATAAGCACCTCGCCCTCGTCGTTGACCCCGGTGACGGTGCCGGTGACGGTCTCCTCGCCCTCGCGCATCTCCAGGCGCACGCTTTGGCCGATGGTGGCGCACACCGCGCGGTAGTCCTCTAAAAGCTGCGGGTCGCCCTCGCGCCACTGGGTCAGCCGCTTGCCCATCGCGAGCAGGATGTCGGCCGTGAAATCATCGAAGTCGACATCGATGCCCTCGAGGTTGAGCGCTGTTGCGGTCTCCACGGGCAGGTCCTCTTCGTGCATGGCCACGTTGATGCCGATGCCAACGATCACGCGCGGCATGTCCAGCGCGGAGAGGATCCCGGCGATTTTCTTGCCGCCGATCTGCACGTCGTTGGGCCACTTCAGCCGCGCCTGCGGCACCACGTCAGTCACCGCCACGCCCGGCGCGATGGACAGCAGGCCGAACGGAGGCGGCGTCTCCGGCACTTCCACCACCATGCTCATGGCCAGCTGGGAGCCTTTCGGTGTGACCCACTGCCGCCCCAGCCGCCCTTTGCCCGCCGTCTGCTCGTCGGCGATGAGCACCGTGCCCGGCGCGGCTTTGTCGTTGAGTAGGTCGGCGTTGGTGGAGCCGGTGGATTCGACCCACCGCACGTTCGGCCAGTAATCGGCTACTTCGTCCTGAATTCGCTGCACATTGCGCACACTCATGTGGACGAGCGTAGTAATTTTTCACGGCCCCACGGCGCGCGCATCGCTACGCTCGAACTGGCACCTACTCCCTTACCTTGAGAGGTTGAACTGGAATGAGCGACAAGACCCCATCCACCAACGCAGCGTCGCCGGCGGGCGATAGCGCCCCCGGTAAGCCGGGTGCCGCAACGCCGGGCGTTTCGCAGCCCGACGGCAAGACCACCCCGCCGCAGGACACCGACGCGCAGCAGCCGCCGGCCTCGGTTTCTGCCACCGGTTGCCCGTTCCACTTCGGTGCCGGTTCGGATTCCCCGGATCCGCGCACGCAGCAAGGCGAGTACCTCACCACCGCCCAGGGTGCGCGCCTGTCTGAGACCTCGAAGTCGCTGCGCGCCGGCGAGCGTGGCCCGCTGCTGATGCAGGACCACCACTTCCGCGAGAAGATCACCCACTTCGACCACGAGCGCATCCCGGAGCGCGCCGTCCACGCGCGCGGTGTGGGTGCCCACGGCACGTTCGTGGCCAACGGCAACGCGTCGAAGATCTCCAAGGCCAAGGTGTTTAAGAAGGACGCCGAGACCCCTGTCTTCGTGCGTTTTTCCACCGTGCTGGGCTCCCGCGGCTCCGCCGACTCCGTGCGCGATACCCGCGGCTGGGCCACGAAGTTCTACACCGAAGAGGGCAACTGGGACCTGGTTGGCAACAACATTCCGGTGTTTTTCATCCAGGACGCCATCAAGTTCCCGGACGTCGTCCACGCGGGTAAGCCGCACCCGGACCGCGAGATCCCGCAGGCACAGTCGGCGCACGACACGTTCTGGGACTTCGTTGGTTTGCACACCGAGGCGACCCACCACACACTGTGGAACATGTCGGACCGCGGTATTCCGCGCTCGCTGCGCATGATGGAAGGCTTTGGCATCCACACGTTCCGCTTCATCAACGACGCGGGCGAGACCACCCTGGTCAAGTTCCACTGGAAGCCGAAGTTCGGCGTGCACTCCCAGGTGTGGGAAGAAGCGCAGATCACCGGCGGCATGGACCCGGATTTCCACCGCCGCGATCTTTACGACGCCATCGAGGCCGGCGCCTACCCGCAGTGGGACTTGGGCGTGCAGGTCTTCCCGGACACGGAGGACCAGATGTTCGAGGGCATCGACCTGCTGGATCCGACCAAGCTCGTGCCGGAGGAGCTGGCGCCGGTGGAGATCATCGGCACGATGACGCTGAATAAGAACCCGCGCAACTACTTCGAAGAGGTTGAGCAGGTCGCGTTCTGCCCGTCGCACCTGCCCCCGGGCATCGACGTCACCGCGGACCCGCTGCTGCAGGGCCGCCTGTTTTCCTACCTGGACACCCAGATTTCCCGTCTGGGCGGGCCGAACTTTGCGCAGCTGCCGATCAACCGCCCGCAGGCGCCGGTGAACGACAACTTGCGCGACGGCATGCACCAGGTCGGCTCCCACACCGGCGTGGCGCCCTACAAGCCGAACTCGCTGGACGAGAACAACCCGGCCGAGGCCACCGTGGACGAGGGCGCATTTATCGACGTTCCCGTCGCCGTGGAAGGCAAGATCACCCGTGAGCAGCCCGCGTCCTTCGACGACCACTTCTCGCAGGCGCGCCAGTTCTACATCTCGCTTACCGACGTCGAGCAGGACCACCTCACCCAGGCCCTGTCCTTCGAGCTGGGCAAGTGCTACGAGGAGGCCGTCAAGGTGCGCTACCTCGATGTGCTCGCGCACGTGGACCAGGCCCTCGCGGAGGCCGTCGCCGACAACCTCGGCCTGCCGCACCCGGAGAAGCAGGATGTCGCCGATGTGACACCGTCCGAGGCACTGTCCCAGATGGGCGGCACCTGGCCTATCGACGGCCGCCAGGTCGGCGTGCTCATCTCCACCGACCTGGGTGATTCCGCCGACGCGGTGGGCAAGCTTGTCGACGACCTCTTCGCCGCCGGCACCACCCCACTGCTCGTCGCTGAAAAGGGCGGGGCCGTGAAGATCGGCGGCAAGGACGTGTCCATCTCGCGCACGTACCTGACCGCCAGCTCCATCGAGTTCGACGCGGCCGTGGTGGTCAACCCGCCGGCAAACACCGACGTGAACACGATGCTCGGCGAGCTCGAGCGCCACAAGAAGGCCATCATCGCCGTGGGTGAGACCGGCAAGGAGGCGCTCGAGGGCGCACGCGTGGCCGCGGACCAGCCGGGCATCGTCGCGGTCGACACCGCCGACGCTGCCGCAGCGCCGGTGAAGGAGCTGCTGGCGTCCCACCGCGTCTGGGAGCGGTAGTTTCTTCCTCTCTTAAGACGATGCGATGCCCCACACCGGATTTTCGGCGTGGGGCATTTTCTGAAAATCAGGTAGTAGGAATCCTGAAAATCGAGTAGTAGAGCTTCTGAAAATCAGGTAGTAGGAGTCCTGAAAATGCGGTAGTAGGACACTTTCGTGCAGTACAATGCCCGTATGGCCTACCTCCGACGCACCCTCGACGACGAGCTCGACCTTCTCATGCCCCACCTGTCCGCAATCGCCATTGACGGACCGAAAGGTGTCGGGAAAACAGACACAGCCAAACGCCGCACCGACACCACTTGGTTCCTTGATGATCCGGATATGCGCAGCATTGCGGAGGCCGATTTTTCGCTCTCCTCGGCGCCGGACGGCACGTTGCTCATCGACGAGTGGCAGCATCTCCCCCAGGTTTGGGATGCAGTTCGCCGCCAAGTGGACCAAGGAGCTGCCCCCGGGCGCTTTCTCCTCACCGGCTCGGCCACTCCCGTCGATGCAAAGGGTTCCCATTCGGGTGCAGGGCGGATCTTCTCGTTGCGTATGCGCCCGATGGCGGTCCATGAACGCGGCGTCTCCGACCCCACGTGCAGCTTCGTCAGGATCTTGGCCGGAGACAACGATGTGTCGGGACACTCGGATTTTGAGGTCGGCGATTACGCCAAGCTCATTACCGGCAGTGGTTTTCCCGCCATTGCCGCGACTGATCCCACGGCCCAAACACTGATGCTCGACTCGTACATCGAGCGCATCATCGACCGCGACATCCCCGATGCAGGCTACGAAGTCCGCCGGCCCGAAACGCTCCGGAGCTGGCTGCGCGCCTATGCCGCGGCCACTTCAACGACCACCGCCTACTCGAGGCTGCTCGACGCCACAACGGGCGGCCAGGTGGAGCAGCCGAATCAGAAAACTACGCTCGCATACCGCGAGCACCTAACGAAGATTTGGCTGCTCGATCCAGTCCCTGGGTGGGTTCCGGAACATAACGAGTTCAAGCGGTTGCAGCAGGGTCCTAAACACCACCTCGCCGACCCCGCTCTCGCGGCACGACTGCTCGGCATCGGCGCATCCAGCCTCCTCAGCAACCGCGCGGCCCACATGTTTGGGCCACTCTTCGAATCCCTGGCTGCGCTCACGCTCCGTGTGCTGGCTCAAGCAGCCAGAGCGCGGGTGTATCACCTCCGATCAAACGCCGGAGAGCGGGAAGTCGACTTCATCGTCGAAGGGCCGGAACGAGAAGTCGTCGGTGTTGAGGTCAAACTCAAGCCGCGGGTTGAGGACGCCGACGTCCGGCATCTTCTGTGGCTGCGCGAACGCATTCCGGACCGGGTAACCAACCTGATGGTGGTAACCACAGGTAAACAGGCATACGTCCGCCCCGACGGAATCATCGTCATGCCGCTCGCCCTCCTCGGCGCGTAGGCGCCGCTCTACTGCCCGTCGGTGGAGGGTGAAACGCGGGCGGCGGAGCCGTCGATAAGCATTGCGGCACATAAGGAATCTAGACTGAGGCGTTATGAGTTCATCCAAACCCGACATGACCACCACCGCGGGCCGCATCCAGGATCTGCGCAACCGCCTGGATGAGGCGCAGGCCCCGGTCGGTCAGGACGCGATCGACGCAGTGCACGCAGCCGGGGCCGCCACCGCCCGCGAGCGCGTGCTCAAGCTTGTGGACGAAGGCACGTTCGTGGAAACCGACGCGCTGGCCAAGCACCGCGTCGAGGCGTACAAGATGGACAAGTCCAAGCCCTCCACCGACGGCGTGGTCACGGGCTACGGGCTTATCGACGGCCGCCGCGTCTGCGTCTTCTCCCAAGACCCCACCGTCTTCGACGGGCAGATCGGCGAGGTCTACGCCGAGAAGATGCTCAAGATCTACGACCTGGCCACCAAGACCGGCGTGCCGCTGATCGGCATCTACGACTCCACCGGCCCGCGCTGGAAGGAGGGCATTGTCACCGCGCACATGCAGGCACAGATCCTGCGCGCCGCCACCCGCGCCTCCGGGCTGATCCCGCAGATCGCGGTGGTGGCCGGCGACGCGGCGGCGCTGACCGCGGCGACCGTGCCGCTGGCGGACATCACTGTCATGGCCGAGGGCGCGGCGATGCACGTGACCACCGCCGACATCGTGAGCAAGGTGACCGAGACCGAAACCACTGCAGAGGAGCTCGGCGGCAGTGCCGTCCACGCCGCGGAGACCGGCCTGGCGCAACTGACCGCCGCCACCGATGTGGAGGCCGTGGAGCTCGCGCGTGCGGTGGTGGGCTACCTGCCGCTGAACAACAAGGCCGCCTCCCCGCTGGGTGCGGACGCCGCGGGTTCTGGTGCGGACCTGGACACCTTCATCCCGGACGACGACAACCAGCCCTACGACGTGCTGGACGTGGTCAACGCCGTCACCGACGGGGATTTCTTCGAGCTTTCCGCAGGCTACGCGGGCTCTGTGGTCACCGGGTTTGCGCATGTTGGCGGGCGTGCCGTTGGTGTCGTCGCCACGCAGCCGAGCGTGTTGGCCGGCTGCCTGACCCGCGACGCCGCCCGCAAGGCCGCGCGCTTCATCCGCACCTGCGACGCGTTCAATCTGCCTGTCGTGCAGTTTGTGGACTCGCCGGGCTTCCTGCCGGCCGTGGAGGAGGAGCGCGCAGGCTCCTCTGCCGCCGCGGCTGCTCTCGCCTACGCGTTCGCCGAGGCCCAGGTGGGAACGATCACCGTGGTCACCCGCAAGGCGTTCGGCCCCTCCTACGCGCTGCTGGGTTCTAAGGGCCTCGGCGCGGACCTGGTGTTCGCGTGGCCGACTGCGCAGATCGCGCTTGCAGACGCCACCACCGCCGCCGAAGCCATCGGCACCGACGCCGAGAAGTACGCCGAAGAAAACCTCAACCCGTACGTAGCCACGGAGCGCGGCCTGGTGGACGCGGTGATCGAGCCGTCCGCTACCCGCGCCCGCGTGCTGGAAGGCTTGCGCCTGCTGGAGCGCAAGGTGGCCTACCCGGCGCAGAAGAAGCACGGCAACATCCCGCTCTAACCACGAAAAGGAGGCTGACGTGGACATTCAGGTACTCAAGGGCAACCCCACCGAGGCGGAGCTCGCCGCGCTGTCGCAGGTGCTTGAGCAGCTGCAGCGCGAGCGCAAGCTGGCTGGAGTGCAGCCGGACGCGAACGGCTGGGGCGCATCGCACCCCGCCGCCGCGTTCAACCCGCACGCCTTCGACTCGGCGGCGTACTTCTAATGCGGCTGGTGCTGGCATCGCAGTCGCCGTCGCGGCGCATGCTGCTCGAGCAAGGCGGGGTCACCCCGGTGCTGCGTCCGGCGCACATCGACGAGGACGCAGTGATCGCCTCGCTTGACGACGTCTCTCCGTCCACCACCGTTTCCACCCTCGCCCGCGCCAAAGCTGAGACGGCAATCGCCGAATTCCCCGACGACGTGGTGGTCGGCTGCGACTCCATGCTGCTGCTCGACGGCGAGCTTTTGGGCAAGCCCCACACCGTGGAGGCGACCGTCGAGCGCTGGAAAGCGCAGCGCGGCAAGGTTGCGCAGCTGCTCACGGGCCACGCGGTGTGGTTCGGCGGCGAATGGGTGGTGGATACCGTTGCCACCACCATCCGCTTCGGCGACGTCTCCGACGCCGACATCCAGGCCTATGCCGAATCGGGCCAGCCGCTCGAGTGCGCTGGCGCATTCACCCTGGAGGCGCTGGGCAGCTGGTTCATCGACTCCATCGACGGCGACCCCACCAGCGTGATCGGCCTGTCCATGCCGCTGCTGCGCCGCTGCCTGTACCGCTTCGGCCTGAACGCGTCCGACTTCTGGGAGTGAGGGGGCCGAGATCCGGGCGGTTTTGTACGAATCGACATTTTTCCCGAATCTGCTCTGCTAAAGCCCAGGTCGGATTCGCACCGCTTTGTGTCAAGTGGTTGTGAACAGTTTCTGGTTTAGGCGACGGTAAGTGTGGGTGGCTGTGAGCGGGTTTTGGTGGTTGTGCGGATGATGGTGACCTCCTTGGGTAGTCCGGTCGGTGTTTTGGGCATAGCGGTGATGAGTCCGGCTTCGAGTGCGGCGCGTGTGGCGTTGATGCGGTTGGTTTCGTATTGCCTCCAAGT
>NZ_JANRML010000024.1:0-11685 GCF_026930265.1 Corynebacterium pilbarense | reverse complement strand
CACCGAGCAGCCTCCTCGCTGTCGGGAGGGGACAGTGGGAGGCGGAGGGCAAACACCGCTCCGCGACCGGGTCCGGGCACCTCCTTGACTGATACCCCCCATGGGTATAGGTTGAAGGTTGTTGGGGCATCTCTACTTCTGCCCCTCAGGACATCAAGGAAAGGATCATCTGATGAGCGCCGTAACAAAGAAGTACATCATCGAAGGCATGACCTGTGGACACTGCAAGTCCTCCGTGGAGGAGGAGATCGGCGAGGTCGCCGGTGTGACCATGGTGGAGGCCACCGTGGATACCGGGCAGGTGACCGTCACGGGTGAAAACTTCACCGACGACGATGTTGTCGCCGCTGTCACGACAGCCGGCTACACCGTCAAGCCCTAATCCCTGGGCCCGGTCCCCGCCTCACGTAGACACGGCCGGGCCAACCCTGCTGGATATGCCCATCAGGCCCAGCCATGCCGGTTCGATATCCCCGACGGTGCATCTGTGGGCGGGCCTTTTGGGACCTCGGAGATGCACCTCACCACTGTTTGCTGAAGGACTGATCACTGATGATTCAAACTCAACCGTCGGTTGACCTACTCCAGGTCGATCTGGGCGTCACCGGCATGACCTGTACGTCGTGCTCAGGGCGGGTGGAGCGCAAGCTCAACAAGCTCGATGGCGTGGAGGCCACCGTCAACTTCGCCACCGAATCCGCCTCCGTCAGTTACGACCCCACCAAAGTCGACGCCGATCGGCTGATCGAAACCGTGCGGGGTGCCGGGTACGACGCGTTCACCATGGGGGATCAACATGCCTCCGCCGTGGACAGCGGCCCGGAGGAGGACACCGAGGTGGTCGGTGACCGCCACGAACAGGCCCGCGAGGCCGAAGCCACAGACCTGAAGTCGCGTCTGATCGGGTCGACGATCCTCTCCGTTCCGGTGGTCGCGATCTCGATGATCCCGTCCCTGCAGTTCATGAATTGGCAGTGGGCCCTGCTCGTCATGTCCACCCTGATCTACTTCTACGGTGGCGCCCCGTTCCACCGGGCGACCTTAACCAACCTGCGTCACGGCTCGACCACGATGGACACACTCGTGTCTCTGGGCACTACCGCTGCGTATCTGTGGTCGCTGTGGGCCTTGTTTTTCGGCAACGCCGGGCACCCCGGCATGGTCATGGAGATGAGCCTGCTGCCCCGCGATGACGGCATGGACCACATCTACCTCGAAACCATCGCCGTAGTCATCACCTTCCTGTTGCTCGGCCGGTGGTTTGAGGTCCGCGCCAAGGGCCAGTCCTCCGCGGCGCTGAAGTCCCTGCTGGACATGGGTGCGAAAGACGCCGCGGTGATCCGCGACGGTGAGGAAGTCCGCGTCCCGGTCTCCCAGCTGACAGTCGGTGACGTCTTCGTCGTCCGCCCGGGTGAGAAGATCGCCACCGACGGTCGTGTCATCGAGGGCACCTCGGCCATCGACGAGTCGATGCTGACCGGCGAGTCCGTTCCCGTCGAGGCCGCCCCCGGCACCCCGGTCACGGGCGCGACGATCAACACCTCCGGTCGACTGCTGGTCGAAGTCACCCGCACAGGTTCGGAGACCACGCTGTCCCAGATGGCCAAGCTGGTCACTGACGCACAGGCGAGAAAAGCCCCGGTCCAGCGCCTGGTGGATAAGATTTCCTCGGTCTTCGTCCCGACGGTCATTGTCGTCTCCATCATCACCCTGATCGTCCACCTCGCCGCCGGCAGCGGGGCGAACTGGGCCTTTTCCGCCGCAGTCGCGGTGCTGATCATCGCTTGCCCATGCGCCCTGGGACTGGCCACCCCGACCGCCCTGCTGGTGGGCACCTCCCGGGGCGCACAGCTGGGCTTGTTGATCAGGGGCCCGGAGGTCCTTGAATCCACCCGCCAGGTCGACACCATCGTCATGGACAAGACCGGCACCGTCACCTCCGGGGTCATGTCGGTCACCGGCGTCCACGCCGCCGACGGCTACACCAACAACGAGGTCCTCGCCTTGTCGGCGGCCGTCGAAGCAGGCTCCGAGCACCCCATCGCCAAGGCGATTGTCACCGAGGCCGAGCGCTCCGGGAACATCCAGGAGGCCACCGACTTCGACAGCACCGCCGGCCGGGGCGTCACGGCCACCGTCAAGGGTCACGTCGTCACCGTCGGCCGTCCCGCCGGCCAGCTGCCCCGTGACCTCACCACCGCCTTCGACCACGCACAGTCGCAGGGCGCGACCCCGGTGGCTGTCTACGTCGATGACCAGCCCGCCGGTGTGGTCGTGGTGCGCGATGTCATCAAAGACTCCTCAGCGGAAGCGGTCGCCCAGTTCCGCAGGCTGGGGTTGAGGCCGTACCTGCTCACCGGCGATAACGCGAAGGCCGCGGCCGCCGTCGCCCAAGAGGTGGGCATCGATGCGGCCAACGTGAGTGCCGAGGTCATGCCGCAGGACAAGGTCGCGGTCATCGAGAAGCTACAACATGAGGGCAAGAAGGTCGCCATGGTCGGCGACGGCGTCAATGACGCGGCCGCCCTGGCCCAGGCCGATCTGGGTCTGGCCATGGGGGCGGGCACGGATGTCGCCATCGAGGCCTCCGATATCACCTTAATGAACAACGACCTGCGCTCCGCGGGCGATGCCATCCGTCTGTCACGTCGCACGCTGGGCACCATCAAGGGCAACCTGTTCTGGGCGTTCGCCTACAACGTCGTGCTGATCCCGGTCGCCGCGATCGGTTTCCTCAACCCGGGGTTGGCGGGCATTGCGATGGGCTTCTCCTCGGTGTTCGTGGTCTCCAACTCCCTCACGCTGCGTAGATTCAAGTCCTCCCACGACAACACAAGTTCCTCACCGCAGCCCGCTCGCCCCTCCGTGCGGCAGCCGGTCACCGCCTAATCCGCATCCTTTGCTAGCGATAAGGAACCCCGTGTCCTCCTCCTGCGGCTGAGTCCCTCCAATAACACTCAAATCTCCGTCCCCAAGTACCTGCTCCTGACCTCTCCCCCGGCCCCACCCGGCAGGCCCCTCCGGGCTGACAATTTGCCGACTACTTATCCGAATAACGACACAGGGCGTGGGAACCATGAGGTTCTCACGCCTCATTCCATACCCTCGGGCTTTCCATCCTGATCGACCCGCAACTGACTCAGGACATACCTGCCCCCTTTTTTTCAGCAAGGAGACCATTGTGGATACTCGCACCCCTGATCAGACCGTTTCCTCTTCGGGTGGGGCCGACACCTGTCACACCACCCATGGCTACATCAACGACAAGGATCGCTATCTCGCCCGCCTCAAGCGCATCGAGGGACAGGCCCGGGGCCTGCACAGCATGGTCGACGAGGAACAGTACTGCATCGACATCCTTACCCAGATCTCCGCGGTCAATGCTGCCCTACGCAGCGTTGCCCTGGGACTACTCGATGACCACATGAAACACTGCGTCCGTGACGCCACCAAGTTAGGAGGAGAGGAGGCCGACGCCAAGTTCCAGGAAGTCACCGACGCTATCGCCCGTTTCGCCCGATGACAGGTCGGGACCCGACCACCACACCCCCGTCGAGAACGGCGGCCAGGCCACTCTGACCGCCCCTGTTGCCGTCTGGAGGCTTCGGAGTCCTGCTGCTGGCGGCGACATGATCGGGTTGATGGCCACTGTTGCTGCTGGTCGAAAAGATCGCGCCACTGAACAACCTTGACCACATCCCCACCTGCAACATCAACCGGTGCTGTTGCAAAGTTGGGGGGGAGAGCCGCAGCCCTGAAGGCGGCCGACGGTCAATGACCTCGAGCGCTATCCTAACCACGATCTGCGCGCACTTCAGGGCTTTCGGGATCAGGGACAACAGCACCGCTGCGGTTAGATGTATCTCTAGCCCTCTGTGTGCACGCAAGTCCGGAGTTTGTCCGACGATAGCGGGGTTAATGAACCCTGTGGGTGTTGTGGAAGATCCACCACTCGTACAAGCACATCACCGCGGCGACGCCCTCCCAGCAGCCGACGACGAAACACCATCGGCCCCGCCGGCGCCGCTGCTCAGGAAGCCAGTGGAGTGACACTCACAGACCTCCGAGACTGCGCCGACAGAAGGCGCGCCTCCCCTGCCCCCGTGGGGGCCGTCTCTGCATTCGTGCGTTCAGCGCCCGTTACCTCACGCCAGTATGGTCGTCCTCCGGGGCGCCGGTCTGCGTGGTGTCGGCACGTTCGTCGTGTGCGGTGACATGCCCCTCGCGTCGCATGCGTTCAACCATGTGCGGGTAATGCAGTTCGAACGCAGGCCGCTCGGAGCAGATACGCGGTAGCGAGGTGAAGTTGTGGCGCGGCGGCGGGCAACTAGTCGCCCACTCCAGCGAGTTGGGTGCTGTTGCAAACAGGAATGCCAAATAACTAACTATTTGTTAGTGTGCAGCACAACGCTGGTACCGGATCCGCCGTTTTCGTCGAAAACGCGAGTTTGCAACAGCACCTATCAGGTCCTAGTTCTGGTTCTGTGGCGGCAGCGCCGCGACGAGCTGGACGTCGAAGTCCTGCGGACCCAGGCTGGCGGCACCGCCTGGCGAACCGAGGTCGTCGAAAAAGGCGGCGTTAGCGTCGATGTAGCCCACCCACTTGTCTGGGACATCGTCTTCGTAGAAGATGGCCTCAACCGGGCAAACGGGCTCGCAGGCACCGCAGTCGACGCACTCGTCGGGGTGGATGTAGAGCATCCGTTTGCCCTCGTAAATGCAGTCCACGGGACATTCCTCGACGCAGGCTCGATCCAGGACATCAACGCAGGGCTGGGCGATTGTGTAGGTCATCGGATCTCCGATACTACGGATAAAGACGTGGAAAATAGGTTCACTGTCATCCTACTAGCTCCCCGATCCTTCACCAATGGGCACATATCTTCGATTACCCCCGCCGCCAGTAGCGGTAAGGATAGTGGAACCGGTCAGCTGGTCACCGTCGCATGCTGGTACAAACATCAGGGACAGGAGGCCGGTGATCGAACGGTGCCGGTCCATGGTCTCGCCGCGAAAAACGGACCCTCGGCGGGATCAAACACCCCAGGGGAAGTCCCTATCTTTCTTATTGCTTCAGTTTGGCAATGGTGATCAAAACAGCGGAGTCCTCGATTGCCTCGAGGCTGTGCCGAGATCGCGGCACGATCAACAGATCACCGCTGCGACCTATCCAGGTCTCATCGCCCGTCCTGAGTTGGACACGCCCTTGTAGGACATAAATCGTGGATTCATCGTGATTGTCGCGCTCTCCGAGCTCGGCACCCTGACGTATCCCGACGACGGTCTGCCGCAGAACTTTTTCGTGTCCGCCGAAGACGGTATCGGCGGCACGAGCACTAGAGGCGATGACGGCCTCTTTAAGTTGCTTGCGGGCGAGGGCCTCGATCGATATTTTGTGCATATAAACAACCTTTCGGAGCCGGTCTGGGAAGCATCGAATAGTGAGGAGACCATGTTTTTGTTCATGCGCTTTCCCTGATGGCCCAAGAAGTTAACGCAGTACGTAAAAAGTGGACTCTGACGTGTCAGTGGTAGGGATCCTCCGTGGGCGGGCCGATGCGCAGGATAGCGGTCAGCGCTTGGTTTCGGTTACTGACATCGTACGGCAATATCGGTCGGCTCGACCTGATCCTGGAAGCCGAAAACGACACCACCAATCGGTATAAACTGGCCAAACAGGCCGACGTACTGATGCTCATCTATCTGTTGGGACCAACCGGTGTCATCAACCAACTCGGCAGGCTCGGTTATTCCTTCTCCGAAACTGACCTGAAACGCACCGTAGAGTACTACGTGTCCCGCAGCTCAGAAGGATCCACACTCAGCCGGGTGGTCCATTCCTCGGTGCTCTCCCGCTTCAACGAGGACCGGGCCTGGGCCCTTTTCCGCGAAGCCGTGGTCGCGGACCTGGATGACACCCAGGAGGGAACCACCCGCGCAGGAATTCATCTGGGTGCGATGGCGGGCACGGTGGATATCCTAACCCGCTCTTTTGCCGGTCTTCAGACCGAAGCCAACGCCCTTACCTTCGATCCCCGACTGCGTACCCACCTGGAAAAAGTGGAATTCCAGATCCAGTACCGCGGGCACCTGATCGATGTTGCCCTGAGCATCGATAGTCTCCTGATCCGACTACACCCCAGTACTGCGCCACCCATCTACGTGGGGAGCGCGGGAGCGTATGTGGAACTCGCCGGTGGGGAGTCAACGGACCTATTCGAGGCACGACGCGGCCTGCAGAACAAATCTACCCCGGACCTAACCAGGTGAGAAAACCCATGATGTCTGCCAAGCAGGCCGAAGCCAGGAGCATGACCGGTTCCCTTCGGCGGAGAGCAAAGCTGCCGAAGACCCACGCTGGCCGGGCACCACCGGGGAAGAACCGTCATGACGCAGATCCTCGGTATTTACCTAACTGGACTGGAACCGTACCGGGATACGACAACGAGCACAGTTGCCTGGGACCGGGGCACAGTGGGCTCCACGACATGGTCACAACTCGCTAGGCGGAAGGACGTTTCATGGACGTAGGAAAATACGACAAGGTCAGGGCCGGTACCGGCTTCATCGCGGCGTTGGATCAAAGCGGGGGCAGTACCCCGAAAGCGCTGAAACTTTATGGGATCAACGAGGACGCCTACTCCAGTGGGGAGGAGATGTTTGGTCTGGTGCATAAGATGCGCACGCGCATCATTACCAGCCCCAGTTTCGACGGTGACCGGATCCTCGGGGCGATTTTGTTCGAGGACACAATGGACCGCGACATCGGGGGAATGCCTACAGGGGATTATCTGTGGAAAGTCAAAGACATTGTGCCGTTCCTCAAGATTGACAAGGGCCTGGCGGAAGAAACCCACGGGGCTCAGGTCATGAAGCCCCTCCCTGATCTGGACAACCTGCTCGAGCGTGCGGTAAGCAAGCACATGTTCGGCACCAAAATGCGCTCGTTCATCAGGCTTCCCGGGGAGGGGGGTGGACGCTGTCGTTGCGCAGCAGTTCGCGATCGCTCAGCAGATCCTCCGGTTCGGGTTGGTACCCATTGTCGAGCCTGAGGTCGACATCCACAGCCCCCGGAAGATCGAGGTAGAAGACCAGCTCCGGGTGACCCTGCGCAAAGAGCTCGACCAGCTGAAGGAGGACCAGGCGGTCATCCTCAAACTGACGCTTCCCGAAACTGATGACTTCTACCGCGAGCTCGTGGAACATCCGCGGGTGCTGGCACTATCAGGCGGCTACTCGCGCGGAAGCTAACGCTCGCCTGGCACGCAACCCCGGAATAGTCGCCAGTTTCTCCCGCGCCCTGACCGAAGGGCTCACCGTCACCCAGGACGACCGCGAATTCGACGCTGTCATGGATGAAACAATCGGCACTATCGCGGAAGCCTCACGCACCTGACTACGCCTTCCGAAAAGGCGCGGTGCGCCTGATCAACTGCTTATACAGCGGTGCCCGACCCGGACATGAGCGATCTGGGTCGGGCACCGCCGTGGGTGTCTCCTGCTGGAATCAGCCGTTGGACAGAGGTGAGAAAAAGTCCGCGCGCACCCCCAGGGCACGGTCGGTGCGCTGGATGGACTCATCACCGTCTTCCACGGTGCCAGCCAGGGCACGGATTGCGTCGATGTTCTCGGGGATGACGATGGCCTGGTTGTCGACCGTGTACGTCCAGAACAACTCATTGCCCTGCACGGTCAGGATATCTTCCCAGATGGCGACCTCATACATATCGCCCCGTGGCCGGCCTAGATCTCGCATCAATTCGACGGTGCTGTTGACCGCCACGATTCCATCGGAGCGCCGCACGAAAGCGATCCGCGGCATCGCCTTCAACGCTTCGAGAACCTCTTCTGTGTCTGCCGGGCGGGTTAGCTCGATGGTCCAGAAATGCAGGTGGTTGTGGGTGTGCGCTCCCTTGGCCGCCATGGTCACCACATCCAGGTCGGGGACCACCGACTGGGCGTCTGGGCCTTGATGGCTGGGAATACGACCTTCGGGAACTATGGTGTTCATGATCCCCGAGTGGTCGGATTCCCACGGATCGGTGGCCCGGCGGACAAGCACTCCCCGCGCTTTGGACAGCAATCCAGCGTCCTGGAGTGCGATAAGGGTGCGGACAGTGCCGGTGGTGTTGCAGGAAACCACGCGGGTGGTGTCGCGTCCAAGCGTGGAACTGTAGTTGGCGTGGGCAACGAAGGAGTGGCCGGTGAGACTGTGCTTCTCCCCGCCCTGGAACACGGACTTGACTCCATGGGTGCGACAGAGGTCGAGGTTGCCGGCCCCGATGGTGGACGGGGTGCAGTCCACCACGACATCCGCGTTGTCGAGCAGGTCCGGTAGTTTCCCGGCGATGGGATATCCGGCAGCGCTCATCTCTTGGTGGGCTTCTTCGGTGGAGGCATAGACCGGGATGCCCTGCGTGATGGCGGTGGCGACCCGGTAATCGGTGGTGACGTCGCTGACCCCGAGGAGTTCCATGTCTTCCTGGGCTCTCACCGCGTCGGCTACACGTTTACCGATGACACCGTACCCGTTTACTGCAACCTTGATTTTATTCGGCATGCTGATTGTCCTTCCCGGAAATCCTCGTTTGGCCCGATGGCCGTATGGTCGTGTTTCTCATCTGGGGTGGTCGGGGAATGTCCTTGTTCAGAGCTCGTTGAGCATCTGCTCCATCTCGGCGATCTCGGCCTCCTGATCTTCAATGACCTGCTCAGCCAGAGCGATGGCCTGCGGGTTCTGGCCATCAGTGACCTCTTCGCGGGCCATATCGACCGCGCCCTCATGGTGGGCGGTCATCTGCTCAAGGTAGAGCCGGGCAGCCTCGGTGCCCTTGGCGTCCTCGAGGGCTGTCATGTCCTCCTCGCTCATCATTCCACTCATCCCGCCATGGTCCATCTCACCCATATCACCGGTGACCGGATCTTCTTCCCAGGTCTCGAGCATGGTATTCATCCGGTCGATCTCCGGCCCCTGGGCATCGATAACACCCTGGGCGAACTCGATGACCTCGGCCGGGATATCGTCCTTGGCCAGGAGGATTTCACTCATCTCCACGGCCTGTTGGTGATGCGGGATCATCATCTGCGAGAACATGATGTCCGCGTCATTGTGCTCGGCGGAGACCTCTCCGGCCGCCCCCGTCTCTGTCTCAGGATCCGTGGTGGCCCCGGTCGTTTCGGTGGTGTCGGGGGCGGACGTAGTGGCGATGGTCGTGGTGTCGGTGTTTTCTCCCTCAGTGTTATCTGCGCAGGCGGACAAAACCAGGGTGGAGGTCAAGGCGAGAGCGGCGATGGTGATGGTGCGCTTCATGGGGGTTCCCTTTCGGAGGTTGTGTATGGGGGAGTCGATGAAGGATTGAAAGTCAGCGGACGGGGGCTGCAGAGCTCACAGCAGCCTTCTCCTCCTTCCCGTCGGTCGGAGCCAGGTGGGCCGGATCCAAATCAATGCGGCGTAGCAGCTGGGCGTTCAGGGCCACCACGATGGTCGAGGCAGACATCAAGATCGCGCCCATGGCCGGGGACAGCACGAACCCGATCGGGGCGAGCACGCCGGCGGCCAGCGGCACGGCGAGGATGTTGTAGCCAGAGGCCCAGATGAGGTTTTGGATCATCTTGCGGTAGCTGGCCTGCGAGAGCTCAATCATCGACAGCACTGCACGCGGGTCATCACTGGCCAGGACCACTCCGGCGGATTCCATGGCCACATCCGTGCCGGCCCCGATGGCGATACCGACCTCCGCGCGGGTCAGAGCGGGGGCGTCGTTGACACCGTCGCCGACCATGGCCACGCTCAGGCCACGCTCCTGTAACTGGGTGACCTTGGTGTCCTTGTCTTGGGGCAGGACCTCGGCGAAGACCTCATCGATCCCCAGGTCCTTGCCAACCGCCTGGGCCACCTGCTGCGCGTCACCGGTGATCATCGCGACCTTCACCCCGCGGTCTTGCAGGGCTTTCACGGCGGCGTGGGATTCGGGGCGAATCTTGTCCTCGACGGCCACCGCACCGATGATCTGACCGTCGCGGACAATATGGAGCACACCGGCCCCACGTCCGGTCCAGGCGCTGGTGGTGTCGGTGAGCTCGGCCGGGGCGGTGAGGTTGAGCTCGCGCAGCATGTTCGGCCCGCCCACGAGGATCTCAGCACCATCGACAGTGGCCCGGACCCCCCGGCCGGAGGCGGCGCTGAAACCAGTTGCACGGATTTGCCGACGGGAGGCCTCGGGATGGGCGGCCGCGGCCGCCACGATGGCGCGGGCCACGGGGTGCTCGCTGTCGGCCTCCGCGGCGGCGGCCAGGGCCAGCAGCTCGCCCTCGGTGACGCCGACAGCTGCCGCGACACCGGTGACCGCGTGCGCCCCCTCGGTCAGGGTGCCGGTTTTGTCGAAGAGCATCACGTCGATGGTGCGCATCCGTTCGAGCGCCATCCGGTCCTTGATGAGCACCCCGGATTTCGCGGCCCGCTCGGTGGAGATCGCAATGACCAGCGGAATCGCCAGGCCCAGGGCGTGCGGGCAGGCGATGACCAGTACCGTGACCGTGCGCGCCACGGCATCGTCCGGGCTGCCGAGGATGGTCCACACCACCGCGGTGATCAGAGCGGAGATCAGCGCGAACCAGAACAACAACGCCGCCGCCCGATCCGCCAGGGCCTGGGCCCGGGAGGAGGACTCCTGGGCGTCGGCAACCAAGCGTTGGATCCCGGCCAGGGCGGTGTCCCCGCCGGTAGCCTCCACCCGGATGCGGACGGTGTTGTCGGTGGCCACAGTACCGGCGACCACCTTGTCACCGGTGTCGCGGAAGACGGGACGGGATTCGCCGGTGATCATCGCCTCATCGAATTCGGCGGCTCCGTCGAGGATGGTTCCGTCGGCCGGCACCCGGGCACCGGCCCTCACCAGCACGACGTCGTCGACGACCAGCTCGGAGATGGCCACGGTGCGGGTGGTCCCGTCGATGACCTTCTCGGCCTCATCCGGCAACAGGGCAGCCAGCGCGTCAAGCGCGGAGGACGCGGCCCCGAGAGCACGCATCTCCAGCCAGTGGCCCAGCAGCATGATGGTCACCAGCAGGGCCAGCTCCCACCAGAAGTCCAGGTCAAAACCGCCCAGCCCCAGAGTGGTGACCCAGGAGGCGACAAACGCCACGGTGATGGCCATGGCGATCAGGAGCATCATCCCGGGTTGGCGGGATTTCAGTTCGTTCCATCCGCCCTTGAGGAAAGGCGTTCCGCCGTAGACGAAGATGATCGTGCCCAGCACCGGGGGGATCCAGGTGGATCCGGGGAATGCCGGGAGGTGGTAGCCGAGCAGCTGGGCGACCATGGGGCTGAAAATAACGACGGGAATGGACAGAATCAGCGACCACCAGAAGCGGTCCCGAAACATTGCGGTGCTGTGTCCGGCGTGTTCGCCGTGACCATGAACGTGGTGGTCTTCGTCCATGGCGGAGTGCGGGTGATCGTGGGGCATCGCCTGGCCGTGGGTGTCGGCATCTGCGTGGTGTTCGTGGCTGGCATGATCCGGGTGGTGGGTGTGGTCTGTTTCCGGAGCGGGGTGATCACCATGGTGATCACCGGAATGGTGGGGAGTGCTCATGAGGTTCCTTCCGCTCAACCCGGTCGGGGTCGAGATGATGGGTAAAACTGATCAGGATAAGACGGTGTAGCCGGCCTCTTCGATGGCCCGG
>NZ_JANRML010000023.1:0-15805 GCF_026930265.1 Corynebacterium pilbarense | reverse complement strand
TGACGCGACTGACCTGTCAAGGATCACAACGCCTTCCGCAGGCACACCCCGTCAAATATGTCGTGACTTCAGGCACCACATCCTCCGCCACAAGCCGGTACCCCACGGGGTGCCGGTTTTTGCGTTGCCGCAAGTAAACTCCGCGCGAACTTCCGGCGAATTCCCAGCTACATCGCCCTCCCCCGGTAGCGGACCGGCCGCGCAAAGCCCACACTGTGGGGCGTGTACGGGTGTGAGCGGAGGCAACCGGAGGGCGTCGATAGGCAAAAGCGCCTGTCTCGACGCGGCTTTTTGCGCACCGCCGCTGTGGCGACCTCGGCGGCAGGCGCGGCGGTGGCGGTACCGAGCGCGCAATCGCAGAGCACGCTGCCGACGAAGCCGGTGCCCGTAGAGATGGAGCTTGCGCCGCTGCCGTTTGTGCACGGCGTGGCCTCCGGCGACCCGCTGCCGGACGCGGTGGTGATCTGGACGCGCATCACCCCCGACGAGCAGGCGATGCCCGGCTCCGGCGGCGGCACCAACACCCGGGTGCGCTGGCGGGTCGCGCGCGACGCGCAGCTTCACGACGTCGTCGCCGAAGGCGAGACCGAAAGCCGCGTGGAGCGCGACCACACCATCCACGTCGACGTGTCCGGCCTGGAACCGGACACCGTCTACTACTACGCATTCACCGTGGCCAACGGCCCGCACGAGGGTACTGCCTCCCCGCTCGGCCGCACCAAAACCGCGCCCGACGGCCACGTGGACCGGCAGCGCTGGGCCGTCGCCTCCTGCGCCAACTGGGAATCCGGCTTCTTCCCCGCCTACAAAGACATGGCCGCCCGCGGCTGGGCGGGCGAGCTGGACCTGACCGTCTTCCTCGGCGACTACATCTACGAATACGCCCAGTACGAATACGCAGGCTACGGGCCCGTGCGCCTGCACCAACCCGCCCACGAAATTGTCGCCCTGGCGGACTACCGCACCCGCTATGGCCGCTACCGCACCGACCCGCACCTGCGCGACGCCCACGCCGCCATGCCGTGGGTGGTGGTGTGGGACGACCACGAAATCGCCAACAACAACTGGCGCGACGGCGCGGACAACCACAACGCGGACGAGGGCGACTTCCACACCCGCCGCGACGCCGCCATGCGCGCCTACTACGAGTGGATGCCGGTGCGCCTGACCGAGACGTCCGACGAGGGCCACATCTACCGCTCCCTGCGTTTCGGCGACCTGGTGGAGCTGACCATCATGGACCTGCGCACCTACCGCGACAAGGAGTTTTGGCGCGGCGGCGCCCGCCAAACCGGCGACGCCCGGACGATGCTCGGCTCCGAGCAGTACGACTGGCTCATCGACACTCTCGAGCACTCCACCGCGACGTGGAACGCACTGGGCAACTCCGTGATGTTCTCCCCGCTGCACCTCGGCGCGACGTTCAACCACGCGGCCACACGGCCCGTGGCGAAGTCGCTCAGCGCGAACATCGTGCCGGCGCAGGCACCGCTGCCCGAGCTCAACGACATGCCGCTCAACGGCGACCAGTGGGACGGCTACGACTTCGAGCGCCGCCGCCTGATCAACGCCCTGGGCCGTTTAGGCAAGCGGCCGATCTTCCTCACCGGCGACATCCACTCCGAGTGGGCGCACACCATCACCCACGGCGGCGAAGAGATCGGCTGCGAGATCGTCTGCTCCTCCATCACCGCCCCGAACGTGGCGGAGTCGACGAAAATCCGCGCCGGCCACCCCATCTTCGGCGCGGCGTGCGGCTACCTGCGCGCGGCGAACCCCAGCCTGCACCACGTGGCGCTGGACACGCACGGCTACACGGTTGTGGACATCACGCCCGAGCAGGTGGACGCGCAGTGGCTTCGTGTCCACAACATCCTGGACCCGGCCTCGCCGGTCTCCCCCGGCGCGTCCCTGACGTGGCGCAAAGGCGAGGGCTTCGGGCAATAAGCCTATCGCGCCCACGACCACGGCTGGCGCGACAGCTGCGCCGGATCAAAAACCTCCCGTAACTTCTGGGCGCTCGAAACACCCGCGCAGCCGAGCGATTCCGCGATTTGCGCCACCACTTCTTCCGCACTGTTTTCGCGCAGCATATCCCGCAACGTCACCGCCCCATCGCGCTTTGCTAATCGACGTCCCTCCGGCCCCACCACGAGCGGAACATGAACATACGAGGGGATTGTGAGCCCTAAGCGGTCGGATAGGTACGCCTGCGCCGGCGCCGAAAACAGCAGGTCGTCTCCACGCACCACCTGGTCCACGCCCTGGTAGCCGTCGTCGACCACCACGGCCAGGTTGTACGCCCAGTCCCCCGCCTGCGCTTGATCGATGCGCCCGCCGCGCTTCAGGATCACATCGTCCACCGAACCGGTGTATTCGCCCTGGTAGAAGTCGTACACCGTCCATTCGCGCACGTGCGCGCGCAGCCTGATTGCGGGGAGGCGGCCGGCGGCGTGGAGCTCGGAGCGTCGTAAAGCACGCTGCTCTTCTGAAAGATCACGGCAGGTGCCCGGGTACATGCCGGGTCGGGCGTGGGGCGCGGAGGCCGCCTCGCGGATGTCGCGGCGGGAGCAGTAACACTCGTAGGTGTCCAGGCGGGACAGCGCCTCCGCGTACGCGTCGCCGCGATCGTGCTGGTAGATCACCGGCGGATCGAAGTCTAGGCCGAGCATTGTCAGATCCTCGATCTGGCGCTGCGCGGACTCCGCGGACGAGCGCTCCGAGTCAATGTCCTCCACCCGCAGGTAAAAGTTGCGGCCCGTCTGGCGGGCGAACAACCACGCCAGCACCGCGGTGCGGAGGTTGCCAAAGTGCAGATCACCGCTGGGGCTCGGCGCGTAACGTCCGGCGGGAGCTTGAAAATCAGACATGTGTGCCATGATAAATCGCATGTCACCCCGCGTTTCCCGCTCCCCGTACCCCTACCTGCTCGCCCTCTTCTGCGCAGTGTTTTTGATCTCCAACATCACCGCACAAAAAGGCGTGGCGCTCGGGCCGCTGATCACCGACGGCGCGTTCTTCCTCTTCCCCATCTCCTATGTCATCGGCGACGTGATCGCCGAGGTCTACGGGTTCAAAGCCGCCCGCCGCGCGGTGTTCACCGGCTTCGGCATCGCCGTCGTTGCGGTCCTGTCCTTCTACATTGCGATCTGGCTGCCGGCCGCCGAGTTTTACGACATGGACGACACCTTCGCCGCCGTCCTCGGCCTCTTGCCCCAGATCGTGGCGGCGTCACTGACCGGGTACGTGGTGGGGCAGCTGCTCAACGCGTGGGTGCTGCAGCGGATGAAAGACCGCTTTGGCGCGCAGCGGCTCTGGGCGCGCCTGATCAGCTCCACCGTGATCGGCGAATTCGCCGACACGCTGCTGTTTTGCTCCATCGCCGCCAGCGTCATCGGCATCGACTCTTTCGGCGCGTTTCTAAACTACGTGGTGGTCGGCTTCGTGTGGAAAACCGCCATGGAGGTCGTGCTCCTGCCGGTGACGTACCCGACCATCGCCGCGGTGCGCCGGGCCGAGGAGCGCGCGGCGGCGTAAGGGGGCGTGCCCTCGGCCCCCACCACCCACCCGCCCGCGAACCCTGAGAAGAGGATCCAGAGTATGCGCGGATTTTGCGCATACTAGGGGTTTCTTGCGCAGGGTTTGTGGGCACTGCGACAGTTGCACCTAATTCGCCGCGTAGTAGCGGCCTAAGAACTCGTCGCGGTAGGCCTCGTAGTCGCCCGCGTCGATGGCGGCGCGGATGTTGTCCACCAGCCGGATCATGAACTCCAGGTTGTGCATCGTGCACAGCGTTCCGGCCAAAAACTCCTTGGCCTTGAGCAAGTGGTGGATGTAGGCCCGCGAGTAGTTTTCGGAGACGTAGCCGCCGAACTCCTCGTCCACGCCGGCGAAGTCGCGCTTGAAGCGGGCTCCGGCGAGGTTCATCCGCCCGTCCAGGGTGTATACCCCGCCGCGGCGGCCCAGGCGGGTTGGCGCCACGCAGTCGAAGGTGTCGGCGCCGGCCTCCACCGCGGTGAAGATGTCGTCCGGTTCGGAGATGCCCAGAAGGTGGCGCGGCATGTCAACGGGCAGCTCGTCGGTGACCCAGCCAACGATGGTGCCCAGGTTCTCTTTCTCCAGCGCGCCGCCGATACCGAAGCCGCCAAAGCCGCGGCGGCCCTCCGCGCGGGCTTCCTTGTCCAGGTCCAGCAGGCCCCGCACGGCAGATCGGCGCAGGTCCTCGTATTGGGCACCCTGGACGACGCCCCAGAGGGATTGGAGGGGTTTGCCGGAACGCGCCGTCGTCAAGCGATCATGCTCGAGCAGGCACCTGCGGGCCCAGCGGCGCGTGCGCTCGACGGAATGCTCCTGGTAGGCGCGGGTGTCCACGAGCGTGGTCAGCTCGTCGAAGGCGAACATGATGTCGGCGCCGAGCTGGTGCTGGATCTGCATGGACACCTCGGGCGTGAAGCGGTGCGACGAGCCGTCGATGACGGATTTGAAGTCCACGCCGTCGTCGTCCACGCGCGCCATGCGGTCCTTGTTGGCGGCGCGGATGTCGGAATCGGTCAGCCCCGCCACGTCCATGGCCAGAACCTTCTTAAACCCGACGCCAAGGCTCATCACCTGGAAACCACCGGAGTCGGTGTAGGTGGGCCCGTGCCAGTTTTCAAATGCGGCCACACCGCCCGCCTCGTCCACGATGTCGGGGCCGGGCTGCAGGTACAGGTGATACGCGTTGGACAAGATCGCCTGCGCGCCGGTTTGGCGGATCTGCTCCGGCGTGAGTGTCTTCACCGTCGCCTTCGTGGCCACGGGGATGAACGCCGGGGTCTGGATGTCACCGTGCGGGGTGTGGATCACGCCGGTGCGGCCGTGGCGGCCCGGCGCGGGCTCGAGCTGGGTGTGGGCCTCAAACGTCACGTCGGTCATGCGTGTTCCTTTTCTAGTTCGGTGCCCTCGACGTCCACTTCGGGCAGGAGGCGGTCGAGCCACTTGGGCATCCACCAGGTGGAGCGGCCCAGGATGTACATGGTGGCGGGGACGAGGGCCATGCGGATAAAGAAGGCGTCGAAGAGCACGGCGATGCCGAGGGCGAAACCGAAGATTTGGATGAAAGGCAGCGGCTGGTCAAGGAAAGCGATGAACACGGCGATCATGATGATCGCGGCTGCGGTGACCACGCGTGCGCCCTGCGCGAAGCCTTCGACGGTGGATTCGTAGACGGCGCGAAGCTTATCCGCGTCCCCACGTTTCAGATATGCCTCACGGATGCGGGTGACCAGGAAGACCTGGTAGTCCATGGCCAGGCCGAAGGTCACGCCGATCATGAAGATGGGCAAGAACGACAGGATCGGGCCCGGGGTGTTGACCAGGCCGAACAGGCCTTCCTGGAAGACCAGGACGGTCACGCCGAACGCGGCGCCGACAGAGAGCAAGAAGCCGAGCCCGGCCACCAGGGGCACGAGGATGGAGCGGAACACCACCATGAGCAGCACGATGGCCAGGCCCACCACGATGGACAGGTACAGCGGCATGGCCTCGGCGAGCTCCTCGGTGATGTCCATCTGCACCGCGGTCAGGCCAGTCAACCCCACGTCTACCCCGGTGGCGTCTTCCACCTGGCCGATCACGTCGCGCACGCCGTGGGCGACGGCGAGGGTGCGCTGCTCCTCGGGCCCGCCGTCCGGAGTGGCCAGGATCTGCGCGGCGGTGAGGTCGTCGTTGGCGCCGATGAGCTGGGCGTGGGTGATGCCGCCGACGGAACCTACCTCGCCCACGGTGTAGATGAAGCTGGCCAGCGCCGCCTTCTCGGCGTCGCCGCCGGCCTCGTCCGGGATGGCGTCCATGTACGGCTGCAGGATCTCCGAATCCGGGTTGACGCTGTGCGCGTCCACCACCAAAAGCAGCGGGGCGTTGACGCCGGGGCCGAAGCCTTCCGCCATGAGGTCGGCGGATTTGCGCTGGGTGGTGTCCAGGTTGGAGGTGGTGTCAGACGGCAGCGCCATCTCCAGGTTCAGCACCGGGATACTCAGGGCGCCGAGGCCCAGCACTACCACGGCCATGACCAGGCCGGGTGCCTTTTCCACGAAGCGGACCCAGCGCCGGCCCATGGAGTTTTCGTCCAGGTCCTTGCCCGGGCGTTTCCCGGGCCCGGGGTTGCCGGCCAGGCCGGGGACCTTGCCCGCGAACGCCTTCGAGCCCCACAGGCCGAGCAGCGCCGGCACGAGGGTGAGCGCCACCAGCACGGCAATCGCGACGGTGGCTGCGGCCGCCAGGCCCATCCAGGTGAGGAACTCGATCTGCGCCAACGCCAGCGCCACCAGGGCCGTGAACACCGTGGTGCCGGCGAACACCACCGAGGAACCGGCGGTGCCCACGGCCATGCCCGCAGCCTTGTCCGGCGGCAGGTTCCGCGCCTCCTGCCTGAAGCGCGAGAGGATGAACAGGGCGTAGTCGATACCCACGGCCAGGCCGATCATCACGGCCAGCACCGGGGTGACGTTGTTCAGCTCCACCCAGTGCGTGGTCAGCATCACCAAAAGCGCGCCGATGCCCACGCCCACCACGGCGGAGATCAGCGGGATCACCGACGCCGCGAGGGAACCGAACGTCACCACCAGCACCACAAACGCCACGCCCAGGCCAACCAGCTCGGAGGTGGTTTTCACCGCGATCGGGTCGCCGAAGCCGGCGCCGCCAGCCTCCACCTGCAGCCCGGCGTCACGGCCCAGCTGCATGGCCTCAGTCACCACGTCCCGGTCCGCCTGGTCCACAGACATCGAAGACGGGGCATCGAAGTCGAAGGTGGTGTAGCCGATGCGTGCGTCGTCGGAAAGCATCCGCAAGTTGTGCGCATCCGCCTCCGCGCGCTCGGGCGGCATGCCCATCTCAGACATCTGGTCGATGATGGTGCGCTGCAATTCATCGTTGACCTGCACCGGGTTACCGAAGCGCTGGCCCTCCACCCCCAGGTGGTCCCGGATGTAGCCGACGGTTTCATCCATCGCCGCCATGTGCTCCGGGGTGTCAAGCCGCTGCCCCTCCGGCGCGGCGAAGACCAGGTTCACGCTCGGCGCGGTGGCCACGTTGCCCGCGTCCGGGAAGTTCTCCGCCATAGTGTCCAGCGCGTTGATGGCCGGGGTGTCCTCGATGGCGAACTCGTCCGTGAACGGCTTCATCAGCGACAGCGCGCCAGCAGCCGTCGCGCCGAGCAGCAGCAGCCAGGCGACGATCACCCGCCACTTGTGCAGGTACGACCAGCGCCCGAGTTTGTACAGCAGTTTCGCCACGTAAAAGACCCGTTCCTTCCCGCCCGCGGCCCGCGCGAGCGTAACCCGGCCCATCCTAGTGGCAGCCCCAGACATGCGAAAAGCCCCCGTTGCCGGGGGCTTGACACGTTGGCGGTAGCGGCGGGATTTGAACCCGCGGAGGTTTTACCCTCACTCGCTTTCGAGGCGAGTACCTTCGGCCGCTCGGACACGCTACCGCCGAACAGATTAACGGCAGCGTTGCCGGATAACCAAATTAGCGCTCAGCGGCGTCCTCAGCCTCGTCGCGCTTGTCCTCAACCTTTGCGGCGACCTCGTTGGCCTTGTCCTTGATAGCGTCGCCAGCCTCGGAGAGCTTCTCCTTGGCGGAGCCGATCAGCTGATCAGCCTTGCCCTCGTTGGCCAGGTTCTCGTTATCGGTGACGTTGCCCAGCGCTTCCTTAGCGCCGCCCTTGAGCTGGTCTGCCTTGTCCTCAATACCCATTGTCTTACTCCTTTGTTCGTTGGGATCAGCTAGGTGCCCCACTATAGGTCCGAACGTAGCGGCGTTGGGTAACGATTCAATTACTCCTCAGACCTTCGAAGAACTCCGCCAGCATTTTGGCAGCTTCCGCCTCCAACACACCCGCGCGCACCTCCGGGGTGTGCAGGTGGCGCGGGTCCCGGATCGCGTCCAGCACACTGCCCACCGCGCCCGTCTTCGGCTCCCACGCGCCGAAGACCAGCGAGGACACCCGCGCGCCCAAAATCGCCCCGGCGCACATCGTGCACGGCTCCAGCGTCACCACCAGCTCGCATCCATCCAGCCGCCACGTCCCCAACGTCCGCGCCGCGTCGCGGATCGCTTCCACCTCGGCGTGGGCGGTGGGATCGCAGTTCGCTTCTCGACGATTCACGCCCCTGCCCACCACCACCCCGGCCCCGTCAAACACGACAGCGCCCACCGGCACGTCGCCGGCGGGAGTGCGCTTGGCGGTCTCGAGCGCGACGCGCATGCGCTCCTCGGCGCGTCTCAGCGGGACGTTCACCCAACCACGTCATCCAAATCGTCGCCGAAGCCGAGCTCGTCGGCGATTGCCAGGGCGAGGTCGGCCGGATCCGCGTCGTCGTCAAGCAAAATGCTCATCTGTTCCTCGGACAGGCCGAGGTCAGCGAGGATGTCGAAGTCCCCGTCCGCCCACGCGTCCACATTGTCCAGCTCGTCCGGGTCGATGTCCGGGATCTCGGCGCCCGCCTCATCCAGGATGTCCGCGGCGAAATCGTCGTCCACCGCCATCGTCGCGTCCGAGATGAGCACGCGGGTTTGCGACGGGCCCGGGCGCACGATGACCAGGTAGTCCTCCTCCACATTGAGCAGCGCGAACGCCGGCCCCTCCGCGCGCAGGTTGCGCACCGCGGTGATGGAGGTGGAAAGGTCCGAAAAATCGTCTTCGAACTCGCGCACACGCCACGCGCCACCTGTGCGCTCGACGGTGACTGCGTACCCGTCCGGGAAATCCTGGCTCATGGTGTCGAAGCGTAGTCCGCGGGCGCGGAGGTGTCACTAGACTGTGTGCGGTGACTACACATCAGCTGCCCCCAGTGTGCATCGTCGGCCTCGGACTCATCGGCGGATCACTCATGCGCGACCTGCACGCGCGCGGCGAGCGCGTCTACGGCTTCACGCTGCACGGCGCACGTGCCGCGCGCAGGGACGGCTTCGACGTGTCCGACTCCGTAGAAGAGGTGCTGCGCCGCGCCGAGGACGAACGTGCGCTGGTGGTCGTGGCGGTGCCGATGCGGGCCGTGGCCTCCGTGCTAGACCAGGTAGCCGAGTTTGCGCCGTCGTGCGGCATCACCGACGTGGTGAGCGTGAAAAAGCCCGTCTTCGACCTTGTTGTGCAGCGCGGCTTGGAGTCCCGCTACGTGGGCGGGCACCCCATGGCCGGCACGGAGTTTTCCGGGTGGACCGCCTCCCAGGAAGGGCTGTTCGCAAGCGCCGCGTGGGCCGTCACCTTCGATTACGCCCGCGAGCACCCCGGCGACCCCGAGTGGGCCGAGCTGTTCACCGTGGTGTGCCGCCTGGCCGCGGTGGTTGGTGCGGAGGCGGTGCCGGTGTCTGTGGACCGCCACGACGAGGCCGTCGCCCGCGTGTCCCACCTGCCCCACGTCATCGCCGAGGCACTGGCTTTAGTCGGCGACCACGGCGGCACCCTGGCGCAATCCCTGTCCGCCGGGTCCTTCCGTGGCTCCACGCGTGTGGCCAGCACCGACCCGGATCTGGTGCGCAACATGTGCGAGACCAACGCAGAATCGCTGGTGCCCGTGCTCGACGAGTTCATCGCCCTCCTTCAAGGCGCCCGCGACTCACTGTCCGGCGAGAGCCGGTCGCTAGAGGAGCTGACGAAGTCCGGCCACCGCGCCCACCTGCGCATGGCCGCGCGCAAGGGGGCGCGACGCGAGTCCGTCTCGCCCGTGGAGATCTCCTCGCGCCCGATCATGCGCGTGCACCCGGGCACCCCCGGCTGGGAGAAGCAGCTGGTGCAGATCGAGTCCGTCGGCGGGCGCGTCGAGGTGTTCTAGCCCGACGCGGCCTTACTGGTTCTCGCGGCGGCGTCCCAGGGCCAGGTAGGCGCCACCGATGAGCACGGACAGCACACCGAGCGCGATGATTGCGCGCATCGGGGTACCGGTATCCGCGAGATCACCATCGCGCTCCTTGTCGGAGGAGGTTGTGCGCGTCGTCGAAGTCGACTTGGCCACCTTGTTGGAGTTGCCACTGCGGGTGACCACCTTCGCCGACGGCTTCACGCTGGTGGACCGGCCCGTGGAGCGACCAGCCTTCTTGCTGGAGGTGACCTTCGTGCCGCCGAACGTGGTCTTGGTGGTCTTGGTGCTCTTCGCACCGCCAAGACCGGCGGCACCCGCCAGACCACCGGCGCCAGCCAGTGCGGCCGCTGGGGCGAGGAAGGACGACGCCATCGGACGGACCTGGTCGATAACCTTCAGCACCTGGTCCGGCTTGCTCAGCGTGGACGACGGGGTGGCGTTCGGGTCGCGCGGAAGCACGAGCTCGGCCTTGTCCTCGTCGCGGCGGATGAGGACCTCGGTGTTCTTGTAGCCCTTGGGAGCTTCCTTCAGGGTCAGCTGGATGAGGTTGTTGTCGCGCGAGTTCTTCTTCAAGTCGATGCCGATGCGGCCGCGGCCGTTTGCGTCGGTGGTGCCGACCACGCGGCCGTCCTCACTTTTGAACTCAGCGCCCTCGACGAGCTTGTCGTCGGCGGTCTTGACCAGGACTTCCACCTCGAAGAAGTTGTCCTTGGACTCAGTCTTCTTCGTGGTGGTCGTCGACGTCGGCGTGTCCTTCGGCGCAGCAACGGTGGTGGTCACAGTAGCGTTCTCGCCCTTCGGGAGGACGAACTTCACGGACTTGGCGCCGCGCTGAACTTCGGCCACAGAGCCGCCCCAGTCTGCCGGCGGCACGTCGATGGCTAGGTTAAAGGTGTCCTTGCCGCGCGAGGCTTCGTCCAGCTTCAGAGAAACCTTGCCCTTGCCAGTCTCGTCGGTGGCGCCGTCGACGGCACCGTCCGTGCTGACGAACTCGACGCCCTGCACGGAACGGCCATCGTCGGTGACAACCTCAACGTCGAGCTCGACGATCTCAGGGTCCCGCTGGCCGACGCTCGGGGCCTTCTTGGACGGGGTCGGCTCAGCGGTGGTGGTCGGGGTAACCGTCGCGGAGCCAGCACCAGCGGGCACATCAGCCGCAGTGGTGGTCGGCGCGTCAGTTTCGGAAGTCGGGGTCTCGCCAGCAGCAGACAGCGGCTTCGCCTCCAGGCCGGCCACGGCCTTGTAGTTGTCCTCTTCCGTACGGTCCGTCTCGACGGCGACGATCTTGCCGTCCTCAAGCTTGACGGCGTTGCCCTCGCCGTCGGCGAAGAAGGTGGCGTCGTCGGCCAGGTAGGCGTACTCGAACGCGGCGACGTCGTCCAGGTTCACGCTCTCGTCAACCTTGGCGGGAGCCTCGTCGGCGGTGGCCTTCGCGTCCTTCACGTTCAGGGTGTAGCGCGTCGCCTTGCCGTCCTCGGTGGCAAGTGCGACCAGCTCGGCGTCATTGTCGGTCGGAGCCCACGCAAGCTTTGGCAGATCGAGCACGCCCTCAACGGGCTTCTTCACAAAATCGAGGTTCGCCGGCTTGCTCGTCGGACCGGTTTCGTCGTCGGCGAGGTCCTTGGTGTAGACGGTTTCGCCGTCGAAAAGTACCAGCGTGCCGTCCTTAGTAAAGGCGGCGGAGGTGATCTCTTCGGCATCGAAGCCCGGGATCTCTCCCAGATCCTTCAGGTTGCCGGTCTGCGGGTGGATGCGCAGCAGGTTGCCCTTGTCAGAGACAGCGTAGAGGCGGCCGTTGGTCGGGTTGCTGGCCACGGCGCTGTAGGTGTGGTCGTCGGAGCTGTACTGCACACCCGAGGTGCCGGAGCCCGCGGCCGTCGCGGAGACAATCAGGGAGGCGAAGCCCTTGAGAATGTCAGCCCACTCCTGCGTGGTGTCCGCCTTGGTCGTGGGTGCAACTTTGCTTGTCGACGCCTTCGGGGACCCCGCAGCCGTCTCACTCGACGTCGTTGCCGGGGCAACGGTGGAGGAGGTCGCCGAAGCAGTGGAGGAGGTTGCCGGAGCGGCGGAGCCGGTGTCCGTCGTGGGGACGACCGGAGCCTTCGACGTCGTGGCCTCCGAGGACGGAGACGTGGTTTCCGCCTTCGCAACGGGCACGAGCGTCAGCGTGCCCGCGACTGCAGCGACGAGCGACAGCCCGGCGATGCGGTTGACCTTGGAGTTTGAAGCCATTATTACCTCTCGAATGTGAAAAAGCGCGCGAAAGCCCAGAAGCACCTACGAATGTATACGTTTCAGCGCGCCGTCTCAATATTTAAAACCTGGAAAAATACAGCGCCCCGGCCTCGCCGATGCGTATCGGCGAGACCGGGGCGCTGCCTAGAACTCAGCCATGGACTAGAGCCCTTGGGGCCTTAGTTGGATGCCTCTTCCGGCTGGGTCTCGGACTCAGCCTCTGCTTCAGCTTCCTTGGAGCTGGAGCCCTCGGAGCTAGAGCCCTCAGCATCCTTGGCGGAGCTGCCGCCCTCAACCTCGGAGCTGGAGCCTTCAGAGCTGGAGCCTTCCTTCGGCTCGGCCCAGCCCAGCTCACAGCTCGCGTAGTACAGACCGGTGAGCAGACCAGCGATGGCAAGCAGTGCCACGCCGCCGGCAGCTGCCGGGGCGGCCGGGTTGATCTCTGCCAGCTGGCGGTTCACGCCATCGATCTGCGCCTGAATGTCGTTCATCCACTGCGGACGCTCGAAGTTGATGCCGGTGCCGAAGTTGGTCTCCGGCATGACCTCGCGGAGAGCAGCGTTGGCCTGAGCGGAAATCTGGTTCAGCTCATCCTCGAACATCACGCCGATGCCACCCATGACGGCACCAAGCAGACCGAGCGGGACCAGCCACGCGACCGGGTTGGACACAGAGGAGGCAGAGGCCAGGCACTTGCCCAGGGAGCTGCCTTCCTCTTCACCCTGCGCCTGTGCGGCATCACCTTCAGAGATACCCACGGTGCGCGGGGTCTCAAGCTGGAGGCTGATGTACTGCTCGTCCTTGTTGACCTCGAACTCCTTGGACTCGAGGACCGCACCCGGATCGAAGGAGTTGTTCTCCGGATCCTTCGGGTCAACCAGGCGCAGCTCGCCCGGGCTGTCAATCTTCACCGTGTACTTGCCGTACGGAGTGCCCTCGAACAGGACGTTGCCGTTCTCATCAGCATTACCGGCGAAGGACGGCGTGCCGTCGGACGGCACCAGCGTGAGCTTCAGGCCGCTCAGGGCCTCGTCCGGGTCCTGCTTGCCATTGGCGTTTTCGTCGACCCAGGCGACAACCTGGAGGTCGCTGGAGTCGAGCTCAGCGCCCTCGGAGACCACAACGTGGGCGTTGCCCTTGATGTTGTCCTTCGGGGAGATGATCAGCACGGACGACGGATCGTCGCCGTACTGCGGCTCACCCGCGTAGCTGCCACCGCGGCCCGGACGTGCCGGAAGCTCACCGCGAGCCTCAGCGGCGTTGTGGTGCTTCGCACCCGGCTTGAGGCCTTCCGGCAGCTCAGCGGTGAAGACCACGCGCTCGCCCGGCAGCAGCGTGCCGGTGAAGCCTTCCGGCGCCTTGACATCAAGGTCGTAGCACTGGCTGTCCTCGGTCTTTTCAGACGCTTTAACCGGCTTGCACTTGTCCTCATCAACGCCGTCCTCGTAGACGATGTCGGTGAGCTTGACGTTGACCATCGCGGTGGAACCGGTGTTCTTCACCTCGTAGGTGAAGCCCAGCGGCGAGTTGGCCTCAGCCTTAACCGGCTTGTCCTTGTTCGTCGCGAAGCGGGCGTTGACCTTCTTCGCCACAGCGCCACGCAGGAACTTGGTGTAAGCGGAATCCGGCAGGGAGCCGACCTTCTCTCCCTTGGAGGTGACACCGCTTGCGGTTGCGACGTTGTTGAAGTCGAATGCGTCTTCCGGCGCCTTCATCTTGGCGCTCCAAACCTTAGACTCGCCCGGTGCCAGCTCAGACTCGGCGGTCCAATCTTCCGGCATGGTCAGCTCGATGTTGCGCTTGTCCAGCTCCGGGTCGTCGAACTCAATATCCTTGATCGGCTCGTCGCCGTCATTGGTGACGATGAGGGCGTAGATGAGGTCCTCGCCGTCCTTGACGGTCATCACATCGTCGACAAGCTCGCCATCCTCGTTCTCGATCTGGCCGTTGTTGTCGGCATCGCGGCCCCATACTCGCTTCTCAAGCTTCAGGGACTTGTTCGTGGTCAGGTGGATCTCCGGCAGCTCGACGTCCTCGCCAGCACGCACCGGCACCTTGATCGGATCCACGTCGTTGCCGCGGCCCGGGGTCAGGATCTCCACGTCGTGGACACCCGGAATAACGTCGTTGACCTCGAAGGTGCCGTCGTCCTCGACCGGAATGACGCGGGAGTTGCCTCGCGGATCGGTCACCACAACGGTGGTGCCCGGCACAGCCTTGCCGTTGCCGTCGTCGACGCGGCCGACGATGGACTGCGTCTTCGGTGCCTCAACCTTGATCTCGACCGGGGTGGACTCGCCAGACTTAACAGTCACGGTGCGGTTGATCTTGTCGCCCTTGATGTCCTCATCCGGCCAGCCCTCAGGCAGGGTGACCTCGAGGTCAAAGTCAGCCTTGCCGTCCGGGAAGTACTTGAAGTCGATCGGCGGAGTGACAAAGTAGCCGTCCGCGTCAACCTTGATCGGGACCTCGTAATCGAACGTCTCGCCGGTCTCCGGATCGGTAACGCCCTTCTTCACCAGTTTGATGTCGGAACCGGTGATCGGACGGTTGGAATCATCGACCAACCAACCGTGGACAGAGCCCGGCTTCGCAGCCGGCTTGTTCTTGTCCAGCTCGATCTCCGGCTTGGTCACCTTGATCGGCGGCAGCTTGGAGGTCTCGCCCTTCTTCACCGGGACAACCTGCGGTTTCGGATCGTTGAAGCCGTCCGGCGCGTCGACGATCACCACGTAATCGCCGTCCTCCGGCACCTCCGGAACCTCGAAGTTGCCGTTCTCGTCCACCTCGATCGGGTCGCCGACCTGGTTGCCGTCCTGGTCCTTGACGGTCACCGTCGGCGACTGCGGCTTGCCGTCCTTATCCTTCGCCGGCGGAAGTGGGTTGCCCTCCGGGTCGGTGACAGTGCCGATGATGCTCGGCTTCTTCGGCTCCGGCTTGGAGGTCGTGGTCGGAGCAGGCGCGGCCGTCGGTTTGGTCGCCGAGGTCGTCGGCTTCGTGGTGGTCGCCGTGGTCGACGTCGGAGTGGACTGCTTGGTCGTCGAAGTGGCCGGCTTCGTGGTGGTCGCCGTGGTCGACGTCGGAGTGGACTGCTCGGTCGTCGAAGTGGACGTGGACG
Organism: Corynebacterium pilbarense; assembly: GCF_026930265.1. NCBI lineage: Bacteria > Bacillati > Actinomycetota > Actinomycetes > Mycobacteriales > Corynebacteriaceae > Corynebacterium > Corynebacterium pilbarense. Next base: position 610 of record NZ_JANRML010000023.1, on the reverse strand, counting down.
GCTGCGTCGTGGTCGTCTTGGTCGACGTCGGGGTGGCCGAAGTGGACGTGGACGGCTGCGTCGTGGTCGTCTTGGTCGACGTCGGGGTGGCCGTAGTAGACGTGGACGGCTGCGTCGTGGTCGTCTTGGTCGACGTCGGGGTAGCCGTAGTAGACGTGGACGGCTGCGTCGTGGTAGACGGCTCGGTCGGGCTCGGTACCGGCACGACAGATGTAGAAGTATTGCTCGGTTCTGGCTGAGGCCGCTTATCCAGCTTGATGTCCGGCAGCTGCGCACGCTCACCCGGACGCACCTCAACCGGATTATCCCGCAGCTTGTCCTTCTCCTCCGGAGAAAGCTCATAGCCATCCGGCAACGTCACCTCAACGGTGTAATCACCAGCCGGCACGTCATCCCTCGAAATGATGTTGCCCTCACCATCAACATCAACCTCGATACGACGATCGCCATCAACAAGCTCAACCTTCACACCCGGAACCGGCTTGTCGTACTGATCCTTCACCGAACCATCAACAACCGAACCCGGATTCTTGTTATCCAGCTTGATGTCCGGCAGCTGCGCACGCTCACCCGGACGCACCTCAACCGGATTATCCCGCAGCTTGTCCTT
>NZ_JANRML010000022.1:0-17273 GCF_026930265.1 Corynebacterium pilbarense | reverse complement strand
TTCACATCTTTCGGAGTCCAACGACCCGCCACAACAACCTCCAAGTCGAGGTGGCGCATTCACCCACTGACAACTCCCCTTCTCTGCCTTGAGTTGTTCAATCTGACGATCAAGGTTCTGATCTTTCGAACTCACCCGGGCATAGCCCACCTTTTGTCCTGAGATCGCCCCCAACTGTTCAGTGATCTCCAGAGGCAGTGACGGTTCTGTTCCGTTAGTCTTGGAACTAACCCTAGCGAACAGGAAGTTTTTTCATTCACAAATTGTTCGCTTGGGGTGTACCCCAGGTGCCCCTACCAGCGCCCGCAGTTGAAGGCTTCACCTACCAAATGGTAAAGTTAGCTATATGCGAACCAGTCAGCGCTCCGAGATCCTGGAAGCTGCCCTCCGCGTCATGAACGCAGCGGAGGGTGGCGACATTACCCTTGACGCAGTGGCCCACGAGGCCGGGCTCACCAAACCGGGATTGCTATATCACTTCCGCAACCGCGACGTACTGCTCGCCGCGATCGTCGACCACGCTGCGGCCAACGTCGAGAACGACATGACTGCCACCCTTGGCAAGCCCCTCGAGAACGCCAACGCCACCGAGCGGCTCCTGAGCTACGTTCACGTCGCCGCCCACGGGGCCGCCAAGCGCGCCGAGTTCATCATCTGGGGCCAAGCGACGTACCGGCCCGAACTCACCGAACCGTGGACTACGCGGATGGGCCGCTGGCTCGAACTCCCGGACGATCTCGACGCCGCCACCCGAGCCAGGCTGACCACCGCCCGACTCGCCGCCGACGGACTCTGGGGCGCCCAGGCCACAGGTGTGTCCACCCTCCACGGCGCGGATCTCGAAGCCGTCGTCTCCAGCATTCGCTCCCTGATCGAAGGAACAACCCCATGAAGCAGTGGTTCCTGCTCGCTGGTGCCATCACTACCGAAGTGGCGGCGACGCTGTCTCTCAAGGCGGCGCTCAATCACCCATCCTGGTACATCGTGGTTGCTGCCGGATACATCGGCGCTTTCGTCTTCCTCACCTTCTGCCTGCGCGAAGGAATGCAGATCGGCGTCGCCTATGGCATCTGGGGAGCCAGCGGGGTCGTGCTCGCCGCTGTGCTATCCGCCGCGATTTTCGGTGAACCTCTGACTGCTGTGATGGGTCTTGGAATGGTTCTGATCATCAGCGGTGTCCTCACCGTCGAACTCGGCTCCCAGAAAGCTCAGCAAACCGCAGCCCAGGAAGCAGGAGTCAACTCATGAGATGGATCTTCCTCGCAGGCGCCATCTTGTCCGAAGTCGTCGCGACCATGTCGCTACGAGCCTCCGACGGTGGCCGGGTGAAGAAATGGTTCATCGGCGTCATCGCGGGGTATCTCGTGGCGTTCGTCGCCTTAAGTCTCGCCTTGGCCGACGGCATGGCCCTTGGCGTCGCCTACGGCATCTGGGCAGCATCCGGCGTAGCTCTCACCGCGATCCTCGCCCGGGTCATCTTCCACGAACCCCTCACCCGAACCATGGCCCTCGGCATCCTCTTCATCGCCGTCGGAGTTCTCACCGTTGAAATCGGCGCCAACTTGGCGAACTGACGCATTTCCGCAGGTAAACCAGGCAGATTGGTGTGCCCCAGGTGCACCACGAGGCGCACAGACAAAGGCTCCCCAATGAGCGCCTGTGGGCCTAGCGTTGTGGATGTGATCACCTGTGTCGTCCACTACACCATCGACCCCGACCAGATCGCGGCCTTTGAACAGTTCGCCCGCGCTTGGATGCGGCATGTCGACGAACACGGCGGCACCCACCACGGGTACTACCTACCCGCGGAAGGTGTGAGTGACCGTGCGGAATCCCTGTTCAGCTTCCCCAGCCTGGCTGCCTACGAGCAGTACCGCACCTTGTTCGGCACCCACCCGGACTTCATCGCCGCTGACCGGATTCGAGACGAGTCCGGGTGCGTCCTGCGGTACGAGCGCACCTTCATGCGGCCGCTCCTACCCCAGGGACACTGAAAGGGACTCCGGCAGCACGCTCGGCACAACCCACAACGCCGCAGGTCAGCGCGTACAGATGGGTGTACCCCAAAAGCCTCATGTCTCGATTATGCCTCACAAACCCCTACCGAGCACCACCCTGCGACAACTTAGGGCGAGACGCTTTAGTGAGACGGGGAGGAGGCCAATTGCCCCATGAAACGGTCTCACATTCCAGTTCCTGCCGGGTGTCTCATAAAACTTTAGGTTTTCAGGACGCTCCGCGACCGCTAGTGGGCCATATAAGCGAGTCGGGTGTGGTCATCGACAGCGGCATGGACGTGGTCGAACCCGATCGGGTCTTCCGGTCGCGGATCGGTCGTGGACTCGCCAACCGCCGCTGTCGGGGATGCGGCTGAGTTTCTTCACATCGATATGGATGAGCTTGCCTGGCCACCAGCAACGCTCTCGCATGCGTGGTCAAGCGGGCGTTACCGTTGGGCATAGAGGCCTCCGGCAGTGAAGAACTAGACAGCTCCACTAAGCCAGGAGGCCTAACTATTTCACAAGACCGAAAGTGCCACCAACGTCACGGTCGAGTACAACTAGTGGGTGTCACTGTGGCTTTCCGAAGTCCACCACACTGACGTTCCCGTCATTGCGGGGGCGGTACAGAGGGCTCCTGACGGATTGCCCGAAGTCCTCTGCACGAATTGACTTCCGGCCTGATGCCGCTGTACCAACCTGTCCTGATAGGCGGGCGCCTCGTTTGCCAGAAGATGGGGCACGGTTCCCTCTCCCCCTTGCTTTTTGGGAGTCCTCGGCCAGCTACGGGATCGTGCCTGGCCGGTCCTCGGTCGAGTTGTTGTCCGGAGTTGGTGCGCAGCAGTCGGGTTCCCCGCTTTGCCCGGGGCCCTCGCCTGTGGGCGGCGTTCCCTGTCTGATGCGCAGTCTCCTGCGCCGGTTGAGGGCGGCCAATGCCGATGCGAGCACCACGGCTGCGGCGAGGGCTGCGATCAGGGTGCTGTTGTCGCTGATCCAGGCGCTGGCGGCGGCTGACCATACGGCGAGGCTGTTGGCCTGTGCGGTTCCGCCGGTGGCGGCGGGATACCAATACCAGCTGAGGTAGGCGCCGGTTATGGTGAGGATGAAGGCGGCGATGCGGTTGCTGTGCTTGGCCAGGCCGGTGATTCTTCGCCCGAGGGCGGCCCCGGCGATGGACGTGCCTGCCGAAACGAGCACCAGGACAGTGGCCGAGCCTGCGGCGTAGGCGGCGAAGACCGCGAGCAGCCCGGCGTAGCTGGCGACGGCCTGGGCTTGGGCGATCACGGCCATGAGCACCCCGAGGGTGCAGCCGAGGGATGCTGCGGCGTATCCGATCCCGAAGGCCACCATGCGCCCGGTTTTGTGACCTGCCCCTGCGGCTTCTTGTGTGCGGGGTTTCGTGGCCCAGGCCGGCAGACGGAGCCGTGGTGTGAGTCCGGTGAGCATGGCCAGGCCCAGCAGGAGAAGGATCACCCCGGTGGCCATTCCCAGCCAGGGCGCTGCGCTGATCAGGGTCCTGGCGCCCGCGCTGACGATCAGCCCGAAGGCTGCCAGGGTCCCGGCGAAGCCGAGGCTGAGCGCGAGCCCGGCTCGGAGCCCGTGGGCCAGACGCAGCGCGAGCGGGCGCGTCCGGGCGTCCCCGATGGTCTGGGCTATCCAGGCGGGCAGGAGGGCGAAACCGCAGGGATTGACGGGGGCAATCATTCCAGCGGCGAAGGCCAGGGCAAGCAGGGCTGTCATTGGGCACCGGCCTTGGTGAGTTCTTCTTGGATCTTTTCCGCAGACGGGTCGGTGGCCCGGAAGGTAACGTCGCCCTTCGCGTCGACCACCACCAGGGTGCTTATGGAGGTGACCTTGTACCGGGTGGTCAGTGTGGCCTCGGTGTCGATGACGGCAGGGAGCTCAGGGGCCTTGATGTAATCGCGGAATCCGTTGATGGTCTCCTTCGGTTCTCGGGGGTCCACGTCCACCAGGAGGTAGTCGGCCGAGCTTCCCAGGGCCGTGGAGGCCTTGTTCAGGGAATCGGCCCCTTCCACACACTCACCGCATCCGGCAGAGAAGAAGAACAGTGCTGCGGGCTTACCGTCCGGGATGGTCCGGGTAGTGCCGTCAATGTCGGAGACCGTAACAGCAACGGCACCGGCCGCGTCGGGCGACGAACCGCCTGGCGCGGCCGACGGGCCGCTCGGTGAGCTGGCGCAGGCGGTTGTCAGTGCCATGACCGCTGTCAGAAACAGGGCGGAGGCGAGGTGCCTGGGCCGGGGAACGGACAGAGAACGGCGGGATCTCGGGTATGTCATGGTGTCTGGTGGTTCCTTCCAGGAATGGGGATGGGGACTCAGGCGGTGCCGTGGTCGGTGCGGTGGTGCTCGGGGGATGCGGGAGGGCAGCAGTCGTCGGACCTGCGGCGTTTTCGCTGCCTGGTGACGGCGATGATCCCGGCCAGGAGCACCGTGGCGGCCGCGAGTAACACGAGGGGATTTGAGAAGAATCCGGCGATCGCGCCGAGGGCTCCGGCGGCGATGAGGATGGGTCCTGCGCAGCATAGGATCATGGCCGCTGCTATGCCGATTCCTGCGGCCAGTGTGTGGTATCGCCCGGGGCGACCGGTCTGCCGGACGGGTTGATGGCCGGTGTCTGGCTGTTCTGGGTGCTGGGTCATGTCATGTCCTTTTAAAGCTCAGCAGCAGGAGTCCTGCGCCGCGGGGGCCCGCGTGGCGGCCGCGGCGAGGAGGGCGGCGGCCATGGCGGCACCGGCCCGGTGTGCCGCCTCGATGTCCAGGACTTCGCCGTCGGGATGGGAATCCAACCACGGCTGGGCGTCCTCGCGGGAGGCGAAGTAGTGGACCTGGTTGCAGAACGATGACCGCACCGGCCCCGTGCCCGGGTGGCTGATGATGGACACGACGGCGGTGGCCGGCTGCACGGAGGTCACCGTGCCGTCCGCGTCCGTCATCACCCGGATGACGGTCCCGCTACCCGGGGAGGTCGACTCAATGGTTGCGGCCTTCCCGATCAGGGCCGGGAAGAAGAGGGTGTCCAGGGCGCACCAGGTGTAGAGCTGTTCCCCGGCCAGGGTGAAGCGATGCGGGGTGGGCCGCATCGTCAGGGCCAGGCCGATGATGCGGCCCTCGTCGTCGTACTCGGTGTCCGGGACGGCGGCCAGTCCCTGCCGGACCGTGTCTTCGCTCCGGCCACTGGCGGTGGCCAGTTCGGCGACCGTGACGGGCTCGCCCTCGGCCAGGAGCCGCAGCAGCGGCACGAACAATTCCGGGTCTATTCCGGAGCGCGCGGGGGACAACAGATAGGTGAGGGCCTGGTCAGTGGCGGTCATGGCATTCCTTTGCTTCGGTAGTGGGGGCTGCAGCTCAGGCGCAGCAGGAGAGCTTGGAGACGTCGGTGTTGAAGGCCTTGGCGGCGATCCTGATGCCCTCGGCCATCGTCAGGTAGGGGCTCCAGGCGGCGGCGACCTGCGCGGTGGTCATGCCCGCTTCGAGGATGTAGACGCCGGCGGCGGCGATCTCCCCGGCGTCCTTGGCCACCGCGGAGAGGCCCAGGATCCGTCCGGTGTCGCGGTCCGCGACAACCTTGATGAAGCCGCGGGTGTCGCGGTTGACCACGGCTCGCGGCACGTACTCCAGGGGGAGGACCCGGCACTCGCAGCTGATCCCGGCGGCGACAGCTTCCTTTTCCGTCATCCCGACCGCCCCGATGGCGGGACTGGTGAAGGTGACACGGGGCAGGTGCCGGTAGTCGACCTCGGCCAGGGCATCGGTGAACGCATTGTCCACGGCCAGGGCGCCGTGGGCCGCTGCGACGTAAACGAACTCCCGATGGCCGGTCGCGTCCCCGGCGGCCCAAACCCGCGGGTTGGACGTGGCCAGGCGGGAATCGACCACGATCTCGCCGGATGCGCCGGTCTTCACCCCGACGGCGTCAAGGTCCAGTCCCTCGGTCACCGGGCGGCGGCCCAGTGCCACGAGGATGCGGGAAGCGCGGAACACCTCCTCGCCCCCGGCCACGTTTGCCGTCACCGAGACCCCGTCCGGGCCGGAGGTCACGGAGTCGGCCATGGCCCGCCGGACCACCCGGATCCCCTCGTCGGCGAACACCCCCGCCAACGCCTTGGATGCCTCCGGTTCCTCCTGCGAGGCCAACCGGGAACGGACCAGCATGGTCACCCGGGAGCCCAGCCGGGAGAAAAGCTGTGCCATCTCCAGGGCAACGTAGCCTCCGCCCAGGATCAGCATTGATTCGGGCACCTCGTCCAGTTCCATCGCCGTCGTCGAGGTCAGGTACCCGGCCTCGGCCAGTCCGGGAACGGGCGGCACGTAGGGTGCGGAGCCAGTGGCCACGAGGTAGTGCCCGGCCTCGATCGTTCTCACTGCACCATCCGGGGAGATCACCCGGAGCAGCGGTGCGTCCTGGGTTCCGGTGAACGACGCGTCCCCCGAGATCATCGTCCACCCGTAGTCCGCGGCCAGATCGACGTACTTCTCCGTGCGCATGCTTTCAACCAGCGCGGCCTTGCCCTGAATCAGGGCCGGCATGTCCACCGGGCCCGCCGAGGCCGCCACCCCAGGGAAGCGGGCCGAATCCAACGCCACGTGGCGGGCCTCCGCGGCAGCCAGGAGCGCCTTCGACGGGACGCAGCCCGTGTTCACGCATGTCCCGCCCACGGTGCCGCGCTCCACCATCACGACGCGCTTGCCCAGTCCGGTGGCCCGGATCGCGGCCGCAAACGCTCCGCCGCCGGAACCAATAATCGCCAGATCGAACTTTTCGTTTGTCATTCCAGATGTCTCTTCCCTGTGGTTCAAAAGTTCCTATGGAACCATTGTGAACCTTCCAGTACAATGGAAGGTCAAGTGTGGTGGCCATTGGAAGGGGAATCGGCGAACATGAGGATCGGACAGCTTGCGGAAGCAACCGGAACCACGACCAAGACCCTGCGGTTCTACGAGGAGTCGGGGCTGCTCCCTCCGGCCGAGCGATTGGCCTCCGGCTATCGGGACTACGCCGAGGATGCCGTGGGTCGGGTCGGGTTCATCCACCGGGGCCAGGCCGCCGGGCTGACCCTCGCCCAGATCCGCCAGATCCTCGACATCCGCGACGGCGGCCAGGCGCCCTGCGAGCACGTGCGCGACCTGCTTGACGTGCGCCTCGCTGAGATCGAGCAGCAGATCGCGCAGCTCTCCGTGCTGCGCGACACTATCGCGGACCTCAGACAGGACGCCGCACACCCGGACCCTGAAACGTGCAGCACCGATCAAGTGTGTAGGTACTTGTAATCCAATTGGGCACACCTCCTGGACCGCCAAAAGGGTGCTGTTGCAAAGTTCGGGCGACAGGAAGACCTGCGTGAAATAATCACAGCCATGGGCATCTTCTCCGGTCCTCATTTCCCCCGTGAAATCATCCTGTGGGCGGTCCGGTGGTACTGCCGCTACGGGCTCAGCTACCGCGATCTGGAAGAAATGATGACCGAACGCGGCGTACCGGTCGATCACAGCACCATCTACCGCTGGGTCCAGAAATATGCTCCTGAGCTGGACAAGCAGACCCGGTGGTACCGACAAGTCCCGGATTGGCAGGCCCGGTCCTGGCGGGTGGACGAGACCTATATCCGGGTCGGGGGAAAGTGGTGCTACCTCTATCGGGCCATCACCGCGGGTGGGCATACCCTGGATTTTTACCTGTCCCCAAAGCGTAATGTCGCCGCAGCGAAGCGTTTCCTGGCCAAGACCCTGAGGTCGAACACGATAACCGGGTTCCCGCGGGTGATCAACACCGATAAAGCACCCTCCCTGGCCAGGGCAATCGCCGAGTTGAAGTCAGAGGGAATCTGCCCGCAGACCGTGGAACACTGGCAGGTGAAATACCTCAATAACGTCATTGAAGGAGATCATGGGCGGCTGAAACGGATCCTCGGACCGAAGGGGGCGTTCAAAAACCGGACCTCGGCGTACCGGACGTTGAAAGGGATGGAAGCGATGCACTCATTACGGAAAGGCCAGGGCGCGATGTTTGCCTACGAGCAACCGAACCCGGATGCGGTGATCGTCAGCCGGGTGTTCGAGGCTGCCTGAGAACGCCGACCCGCAGCGAGCATCAGAGGATGAAGACTGGGTCGTCACGGCTCTCCGCCTGAAGTTTGCAACAGCACCGAATGTGTCACGAACCCCGAATCCAAATCTCGTGGTTAATCGGAGCCATGACGGGTGTAATAACGCGCGGTGTCAAAAGTGCGGTAGAGGAGTGCACTATCGCGCGAAAAAAGAGGTTTTGAACAGGAGCTTTGCTGGTTCCGTGATGGATGTTGCGCGGTGACAAAAGACGTTCCAAGAGATCCGCCTCAGTTCAGCGCTCTACGTCGTTGTCTTTAGTCTTCACGGTGTAGAAGCGTCCTTTAACCTGCATGGATACAGGGGTCCGTACGCTGACTTGATGTAGTTGTTGTTGGAGTAGTCATTCGCGTGCATCAGTTGCATCATCTCCTGGATCTCGTTGTAGGTAGAGGATGTTCTGCGCGTTGGGCTGGATGTGCGCACCGGCGCGGGCGAAGCGATGCGGGGTTGGGTGGGGCCAAAAGTGATTCCGACGAACAAGTGTGTCTTGGTCGCCTGCTAAGGTTACCTGAATTAAACTCGCCCATATCCTGAAGGAAGCCTTGAAAAATCGAAGAATTGCGGTCGCTCTTGTCCTGGGAGTGACTGTCGGTACTACCGGGACGGTTCAACCCCTCGCCTTGGGTGCCGATCGCACAATGGCAGAACGCTTCGATCCTGTGATTGAGGCCGCTCCGAAACCATTCGGTTTGAAAGATTCTGCCGAGTGGGTAACCGTCTCAGGTTTGCCTGAAGGAACCGTGTACGAGATTCACGACCAAAACAGGGGAAGCGGAATCAAGCAGGATGGTCTTCTTGTGCAACCTGCATGGGGGGGGCACGTTACGAAGAACTTCTGTTGCAGATTTTCCCAAAGGAGCACGCCTCGAAAGAGAATAATCCGTACTCGAAAGGGAAAAACTCTAACAAGGTCAGATTCCACGTCACCTATCCAGATGGGTCAGAAGAGATCTACACGCACAACTTCGTCGTGTACCCAGCGCAGCGATATGTGCATAACCCGCACCTTTACTCAAATTTGGTTGACACCAACTCGTGGAACTCTCTCACATTTAGTGATTTGCCTAGTGGCACCACTGTTGTGCCGATGGATGTTCCCAACGGATGGGAGGCACAGTCAGCCGTGACCTCTCTCGATGTAAAACCCTCCAAGGCTGGCAACGCAGAGATCGTGGTCCGTTTCGATTACTCTGACGGGAGCTCGGAGCTCTCCACACTTCAGCTGCAGGCTCGAAGTGTCACACCCGAAACGGCTCAGCCCCCCTCAATTGCTACCGAAACTTTGGCTCCTACAAAGACCCCGGCCATTTCTCAGACGCCGAAGCAGGATAGCGGAAGCTCCACGGGTGCGATCATCGCGATCGTGATCGGCCTTCTTGGCCTTATCGGTGGTATTGGCGCTGTGTTGGTCAGTAACCCGCAGCTGCAAGCGGCATTGCCGTTCTAGCACCTTATCTACCTTCCCCAGATTTTCCATGGGGAGGGTTCTTCATGCGTCGAACCGGGTCATTGAGTTCAATCAACAAGTGCTGAAGGCCTATTTGCCAAGCGCCTCCAGCACCGCCTCGCCAACCCCCGCTGCCGACGTGGGGTTCTGGCCGGTGATGAGCTTGCCGTCCACGACGACGTGCTTGGTCATCGGGATCTTCGCGGTGGTGTATTCGCCGGCCTGGTCGCGGAGTTTCTCTTCCAGGCTGAAGGGGACTTCCTCGGTGCGGCGGGCGAGTTTCTCTTCGGTCCAGGAGTAGCCGGTGACGTGGCGGCCGTCGAGAAGCTTGGTGCCGTTGGCGAGGGTGACGTCGAGCAGACCGCACGGGCCGTGGCAGACCGCGGCGACGATCTTGTCTGCGTCGGCGAATTGGGCGACGGCCTTTTTCACCTCGTCATTGGTGAAGTCGAACATGGTGCCGTGGCCGCCGATGAGGTAAATGCCAGCGAATTCGTCGAGGTTCACATCCGCGATCGCGGGGGTGTCGTCGAGTTGGTTCATGAACTCGCGGTCCTCGTAGCGTTTGTTCGTGCCGCCGAGCTGGATCACCGGGGTTTTCAGGCTCACCGGGTCGATGGATACGGCGCCGCCGTCGACGCTGGCGAGGGTGACCTCGTGGCCGGCTTCGGTGAGCACGTCGTAGAAGTGCGTGTACTCGCCGAGCCACATGCCGGTGTGGATGCCGGAGTCGGTGTAGCGGTGGACGCTGGTGGAAAGCGCAAGAAATTTCATAAGACCATTATGCGGGCTTGGCCGCCACGTATAGTCCATGTATGTCACACAGCATACCCACAGCGAATAGTGCGCCAGTAGTAGAAACCCTGGGCATCGACATCGTTCCCGAATCCGAGCGCACCGCGAAACCCTCTGACCTGTTCTGGCCGTGGTTCGCCGCCAACATCTCAGTCTTCGGTATCTCCTACGGCTCGTTCGTGCTCTGGTTCGGGCTGTCGTGCTGGCAGGGCGCGCTTGTGACCGCGCTCGGGGTGACCTTCTCGTTCTTCCTCTGCGGGCTCATCGCCGTGGCAGGCAAGCGCGGCTCCGCGCCGACGATGGTGCTCTCGCGCGCAGCGTTCGGCGTGCAAGGGCAGAAGGTGCCTGGCATCGTTTCGTGGCTGACGTCGATTGGCTGGGAGACGTTTTTGTCCATTATGGCGGTGCTGGCCACCACTACAGTGATCCGCGAGCTCGGCGGCAACCCGGGCACCGCCACCAAGGTCATCGCTACCGCGATCGTTGCCGGGCTGATCGTGGCGGCGTCGGTGCTGGGCTACCACACGATTATGAAGCTGCAGTCGGTGCTGACCTGGATCACCGGCGCCGTGACCGTGCTGTACATGGCGCTGACCATCCCGCGCATCGACTGGGCCGCGGTCCAGTCCATCCCCTCCGGTTCCGCTGGCAGCGTGGTCGGCGCGCTGGTGATGGTGATGACGGGCTTCGGCCTGGGCTGGATCAACATCGCCGCCGACTGGTCGCGCTACCAGCGCCGCGACACCCCGGATTCCGCCATCATCTTCTGGAACACCTTCGGCGGCGCCATCGCGCCCGCCATCCTGGTGGTCTTCGGGCTGCTGCTCGCCGCGTCCGACGAGGCGCTGGCGGAAGCGATCGCCGATGATCCGATCGGCGCGCTCGCCGTGGTGCTTCCCACCTGGGTGCTCGTGCCATTTTTGATCACCGCGGTGCTCGCACTGGTCTCCGGCGCGGTGCTCGGCATCTACTCCTCGGGCCTGACACTTCTGACCTTGGGCATCAACATCCCGCGCCCCGCGGCAGCCGCGATCGACGGTGTGATTCTGACCCTCGGCACCATCTGGGTGGTCTTCTTCGCGCAAAGCTTCCTCGGGCCGTTCCAATCCTTCCTGATCACCCTCGGGGTGCCGCTGGCCAGCTGGGCGGGCATCCTCATCGCGGACATCTACTCCCGCACCCAGGACTATGACGAGCCCGCGCTTTATCGCGCCGAAGGCCGCTACGGCGCAGTCGACTGGATCTCTATCGGCACCCTGGTCGTCGCCTCGATAATCGGTTGGGGCCTGGTAGCCAACATGTTCGCCGAAGAAGCTGCCTGGAACAACTGGCAGGGCTACCTCCTGCCGCTGGTTGGCGAGCACTGGGCGGACGCGAACCTCGGCGTGCTGGTCGCGCTCGTGCTCTCTTTCGTGGCCGCGTGGTTTGCGCGCCGGGGTCGCATCCGCCGCCAGGAGGGGAGCGCGGCTTAGCGCTCCCGCCGGGAAGCGGGGCTACGTGGCCGGGTTGCGGACCAGCAGGCGGTCCACCTGGTCCGCCAGGTCCGGAGCTTGCGCGTCGAAGTCGCCGGGCAGCTCCCGGTCCGCCTCAGCGATGGCGTCTGCGTCCGGCTCACCGGCGGCCATCGCTGCCTCAGCCGCGTCGAGTAGCCGCTGCAGGCGGGGCACGTTGAGCTGGAACGCGCCGTCGTGTTCCGGGCCTTCCGCGGGTTGGATCCAGCCCGTAGCGGTGAAGATGAACATGCGGGTTTCCAGCATGTTCGCCTTCAAGCCGAGTGTGTCCTTCGGATCTCCCAGGACTCGCACGTAACCCCTGCGGGCCTCGCGCACGGTGCCGTCGGTGTCCAGGACGGGTCCTGAGTGATCGTCAGCGTTCCGTGCGATGTCGGCCAACATATGCAGTTCCAAGGGGAAGAGCGACGGCGGTTTTGCGCAGTACACGGCGGCTCTCAAAATCTCGCCCAAGGGCGCCTCCTTTATGCGGTTGTGGTGGAACTCGGTTGTACTAGCCGGGCATTATAAAAACCCGCTCGACACGGAAACCTCCAGTGTCGAACGGGCGTTCGTGTATTTGGGTTTAGAGCTTGAACAGCACCTGGTTGGCGGTGCCGGCGCGGATGACCGCGCGGGTGGCAATGTCCGCCACGTACAGGTTGCCGGAGAAATCTGGGGCGATGTAGGCGGAGCCGAGCTGCTTGACCTGCAGGGGGTTCAGCTTCTGGGGCGGGTTGGTAAAGCCCTGGTTCCAGCAGTGGACCTCGGCGGATCCCGCGCCGACGCTCACGGCCGGGATGAGCTGGCCCGGCGGGTTACACTCCGGCTGGGTTTGGCGCGCGGTGTCGGACACGCAGATGGTCTTCGTGGTGCCCTGGAGCTGGTAGATCTCGCAGCGGACGTCGCCTGCGGTGTTGGAGTAGGCGGCGCTGTTGGCGGATGCGGCCGGCGCAAGCGCTGCGGCAGCGATGAGAGTGGCGGTGGCAACAATGGGGGCGGTCTTTGTGATCTGCATGACAAAAGTATTGCAGTTTATGTCCAGCGTTGCACGCCACCGGGCAAAGATTTCAAAGAAATTCCCACAGTTTTGGCCAGGGCGCCATGCTTCTCGACGAACCCTTCGGAGCGCACACCACCCGCGCAATACACAACAACCTCGTCGCCGGGCGAGAACTGCTCAAGCGTCCTCGATACCGCCTCCGGGTCCCGCTCCACCTCGCTGAGCGGGAGGTTTATCCCCGGCACGGGCAGATCCGCGATCGCCTTCTCGTGCGGTTCGCGGACGTCGAGGGAGGGCAGGTGGTGGGCCGTGAGGGCGTCGAAAAGCGATTGCCCTTCGGTGCTTACCGAGCACGCCTCGGTGTAGGTGCCCAAGTGCGTGGCGAGCTCGCGCGCCGGGTCGCGGGTGACGGTGAAGCGGCGCATCGTGGCGGAAAGCGCGTCGTACATGTGCAGCCGGCCCACCTGAATCTCGCCGATGCCGGCGAGGAACTTCACCGCCTCGGTGGACATGAGCGAGCCGACCACCGAGGTGGTCACGCCGAGCACGCCGGCGGTGGCGCAGTCCGGCACGGAATCCGCGTCCGGCTGGGTGGGGTAGAGGTCGCGAAGACCGACCCCATCCGCGGGCGCGCCGGGGCCAGACCACCACAGAGCGATGTCGCCGCGGTAGCGCAGCACGGAGCCCCACAACAGCGGCGTGCCGGTGACCTCGGCGGCGTCGGCGGCCATGAACTTGGTGGCAAACGTGTCGGAGCCGTCGATGAGCAAGTCGACGCCCTCGAGCGCCTCGATGAAATTGTCGGGGCTGAGCCTGTTGTTCACCGCCGTGACCTGGATGTCCGGCTGCAGGGCACGCAGGCGCTCGGCGGCTACGTCGACCTTCCGGCGGCCCACGTCGGAAGCGCCGAAGAGGATTTGGCGGTGGATGTTGGTCAGGTCCACCGTGTCGTCGTCCCACACCGTGATGCGGCCGACGCCGGTTGCCGCCAGCGTCTGCATGACGGGGCAGCCCAGGCCGCCCGCGCCGATGACCAGCACGTGGGCGTCGTGCAGGCGCTGTTGCTGCTCCGGGCCGAAGCCGGGCAGGTTCATCTGGCGCGCGGTGCGCTTGAGTTCTCGCTCGGGCAGCACCTATAGAACCTCGTCCGCCCAGCTGGCCAGGCCGTCGAAGGTGGAGGACGCCACGGCGTGCTCGCGCTTCGGAATCCGCCCGGCGGCGCGCGCAAGTCTGCCGGCCTCCACCGCATGCCGCATGGCCTGCGCCATCGCCACCGGGTCCTGGCAGCGGTTCACCGCACTCGCCAGCAGCACGCCCGAGCAGCCCAGCTCCATGGCGAGCGAGGCGTCGGAGGCGGTGCCCACCCCGGCGTCGATAAGCACTGGCACCTCCGCGCGTGAGCAGATCAGCTCGATGTTGTGCGGGTTCAAAATGCCAAGCCCGGTGCCGATCGGCGAGCCCAGCGGCATCACCGCAGCCGCCCCCAAATCCTCTAAGCGCTTGGCGGCCACCGGGTCGTCGGAGGTGTAGGCCAGCACGGTAAATCCCTCGTCGACGAGCATCTCGCAGGCGTCCACGGTCTCCACCACATCGGGCAGCAGCGTGCGGTCGTCCGCGATGACCTCGAGTTTCACCCAATCGGTGCCCAGCGCCTCGCGCGCCAGCTTCGCCGTGATCACCGCGTCGCGCGCGGTGCGGCAGCCGGCCGTGTTCGGCAGCGGCGCGATATTTAAGCGCTTGAGCAGGTCGAACACGCTCTCGCCGCCGCCGGTGGTGGCGGAGTGGCGGCGCATCGCCACCGTGGTCAGCTCCGTGCCGGAGGCTTCAAGCGCCTGCTCCAGCATGTCAAAAGAACTCGCCCCGCCCGTGCCCATGATCAGGTGCGAGCCGAACTGCTTTCCGGCAATCTCCAGCACGTTTAGCCTCCTTGCACTGCGGTGAGGATGTCGGCGGCGCATCCGTCGATAAGCTTGCGCCCCCACTGCGAGCGCGGCACGACCTCGCCGTCGATGGCCACCGCGGTGCCGTCGGCGGGCGCGCCGACCTCTTTTACCAGCTCTTCTACCGTCGTGGCGGCGGTGGTGGCTGCTTCTCCGTTGAGCGTGATGTTCATGAATGCCTCCTCGGGTCGCACGCGGACAAGTCTATTGAGGGCTCTTGCCTATCGACGAGCTCCGCCCCAACCCGCGCCCCCAACCCCGCCAGCAGAATCCCGTGCCGGAAGTAGCCAGTGGACACGACCGTGCGCTCGTCGACGCGGCCGAGGTAGGGCAAGTCGTCCGGCGTGCCGGGGCGCGCGCCCGCGGTGGCCTCGACGAAGTCGCACTCCTCCAGCGCCGGAACGAGCTCGATGGCGTCACGCAGCAGCTGGTGGATGCCCTGGACCTGGGGCTGACCGCGACCGTCCTCACGGGTGGTCGCGCCGATGGTCAGCGTGCCGTCTTTTCTAGGGATGAGGTAGACGGGGCGGTCCTCCACGAACCCGCGGACTACCCGTGTAAGCAGCGGGTACTGGTGCTGCGGGACCCGCACGTGCAGGACGTCGCCGTACGCCGGGCGCAGGTCTAGGCCTGGGACGAGCTCTTGGGCGCCGAGGCCGTTGGCGACGACAACCTGGTCGGCGTTGTCGAGCTGGTCGAGGCTGTCGATGCGGTCGGTGGTGAAGGTGACGTTGGCGGACCGGCAGGCGTCGAGAATCGCACGCGTGAACAGGCGGGGCTGGACCTGGTGGTCGCCGTCGATGCTGACCGCGCCGTTGATGGCGGGGGAGAGCGCCGGCTCCAGCTTCCGGGCCTGGCGCACGGTGAGCTTGTCCACCGCCATGCCGTGCCGGGACTGGTAATCGCGCAGCTCGTCCAGGTGGGTCTTGTCCGCGATGTCGCGCGCGACCACGAGGGTGCCGTCCGTGCGGTACCCCGTGGGAAGGTCCGTGTACTTCGCGGTGAGCTCGATCAGCTCGGGATACCACTCGGCGGAGGCGCGCATCAGCGGGAAGAGGGGGTCCTGCTTGTACACGACCTCCGCCGTCGGGGCGAGCATGCCACCTGCGTGATGGGAGGCGCCGGAGGCAGGCTCGGGGTCGTGGACCGTGACCGTGTGGCCGCGGTCCGCGAGCGTAAGCGCGGTGGCCAGGCCGATAATTCCTGCGCCGACGACCGAAACATTCACGCTTGACAGGGTAGCGCGTTCGTGTCGGTGTGGAAGCGAGTTTCGCGTGGTTCAGCCGGACCTCAGCGACGCCCGTGCGCACAGACCCTGAGGAACAAAGCACGAGTTTGCCCTAATTTCGGCCTTACTCAGGGGTGCTTCCTCTGGGGTTGTGTGGCTAGCTCGTGGCTGCGTGGGCCTGCGCACCGTGGTCGAACTCGGCGACGACGCGTTCGCAATACGCCTTCGGGTTGTCCGCGTGCATGATGCCGCGCACAATGGCCAGCCCGTCCACGCCCTGGGCGGCGAGATCGTAGGCGTCGTCGGCGGTGACGTCGCCGATGGCCACCAGCGGCAGCTCGGAAGCGGCCACCAGCTCTGGGTAGCCGTCGAGCCCGATCGGGGCGCGGCCGGAATCCTTCGTCGGGGTGGAGCGGAACGGCCCGCAGCCGATGTAATCGATGACGCCCCTGTTCTCGTTGGCGGCCTGGACCAGCTCCAGGGTGCCGGTGGTCAGGCCGATGATCGCGTCCGGGCCAAGCAGCTCGCGCACCACGCGCACGTCTAGGTCGTCCTGGCCGACGTGGACGCCGGAGATGCCCTGGTTGCGGAGGGCGGCGGCGACGTCGGCGCGGTCGTCGATAAGCACATGCGTTTGCGGGTTGACGGAGTGGACTGCTTCTGCGACGGCGCGGGAGAGCGCGTAGAGCTCGCGCGCGGAGATCGGCTTCGAGCGCACCTGGATCACGCCCGCGCCGCCGGCCGCGGCCTGGCGGGCGCGCTCCACGACGTCCGCGCCCTGGCCGGTAACGAAGTAACAGCGCAGATCAAGCGGCTTAGTCACGCAGCGCCTCGATCAACTCGTCTTTGGTCATCTCGGAGCGGCCCTCGATGTCGAGCTCCTTGGCGCGTTCATACAGATCGTCTTTGGTCCAATCCTCGTAGGAGCCGGACTCGCCGCCGCGCTCGCCGACAGCCGAGCGGCCGTCGCGCGCCGCGGCGTTGGCGATGGCGGCCGCCTTGGACTTGGAGTTGCCCTCGCGCAGCAGGGCCTCGTAGAGCTCGGGATCCTTGATCGAATCAGCCATGGCCGCCAGCCTATGCGTTTTTGAGGTCCCGGTGGGGCGGGTTGCGGGCGGTGATTTGCGGATCTGCTAGTTGCTCGAAAACGGAACTAGCAGATGACTGTTATGTCTATGGACATTTTGGACGCGGAGTCTGGTCACTTATTGGACATGGAGTCTGGTGACTTATTGGACATGG
>NZ_JANRML010000021.1:0-19535 GCF_026930265.1 Corynebacterium pilbarense | reverse complement strand
TCACATCTTTCGGAGTCCAACGACCCGCCACAACAACCTCCAAGTCGAGGTGGCGCATTCACCCACTGACAACTCCGCCGATTTCTGCGCGAACCCAGGGTTTGCCTGCCAGGGTTTGCCTCCCGGGGTTTGCCCACAGGGCCTGGCGGGGTTGGGCCGAGCGGAGCGCTTCGGGGCACCCGAGGCAGCGCGAAGCGGAACACACCACGCCGCGCGCACGCCTACCGCGTGGTAATCACTTTCACCTCGTAGCCCTCCAGGTTCGTCCCCTCAATGAGCGCCTCGGTGTGGGAGCGCGCCAGTTCCTCGGCGCGGGTTTGGGCACGGTCGAGCAAGCCGCCGTCGATAGCCTTCTGCTTCTCCACCTCGCGGCGCGAGTCCACGAACTCGGTGACGTCTTCCACCGTGATCTGGTTGATGGGGTTCATGGTCTGGTCCCACACTTCAGAGCTGCCTTCAGTCCAGGTGGATTCGAGCACTTCGGTCTGCGGCAGCCGCACTGCGATGGTGCGCACGGCATCGTCCACGTCCACAGTGATCTGGCTCGCGTCTTTGATACCGGCGGTGACGCGTCCCGAGTAGGTGACCAGGAAGTTCTTGCCGGTAAACGGCACGCGGACCCCCAGCACGCGCAGGCCTTCGTCGTCGAATTTGCCCACGGAGGAGTAGACGTATTCCTCCGTTGCCAGCTCTGCGATGTCATTGAACTGCCCGCCGATGGCGGCAGAGTCCATGGTGCGCTCGCCGCGCTCGAAAATCGCCGGCCACAGCAGCACCAGCACGAGCGCAAGCACCGCCAGCACTGCCACGACGGATACAACAACACCGCTACGTTTCTTCACGCCTGCACATCTTAAAAGCGATCGCCTATCGACGCCCTCCGGTCCCCCACCTTCTGTACACTCGCTGTGACGTATCGCGCACCGCCCCGGCGGCCGCGCGCGGATCACACGCACGACGAGGCACAACACAGGGAAGGCCGAACCATGTCCGGAACCACCAAAGCAACATCGCCCCGCAACGGCGCGAAACAGCACGACCAACACGACGAGCCCAACCAGGAATCCAACCAGCAGGACGGCATGTCCGGCTTCCTGGGCTGGATTGAAAGAATCGGCAACAAGCTGCCGGACCCATTCTGGCTGTTTGTGATCCTCGCCGGCGTGGTGGCGGTGTCGTCCTGGCTGGCCAGCAAGGCGGGCCTGTCCGCAATCGACCCGGCCTCCGGCGAGGAAATTCACGTCGAGTCCCTGCTTACCGGCGAGAACATCTCGCGGATGGTCACCGACGCGGTGGAGAACTTCATCGCCTTCCCGCCACTGGGCGTGATCCTGGCGGTGATGCTGGGCGTGGCCGTGGCGGAGCAGACTGGCCTGCTCGCGGCGATGGTCCGCGCGATGGTGGACAAGGTCAGCCCGAAGATGCTCACGTTCATGGTCGCGCTGGCTGGCGTGACCGGCTCGGTGGCCTCGGACGCCATCTACGTGATCATCATCCCGCTGGGCGCGATGGCCTTCCACGCGGTGGGCCGCTCGCCGGTAGTGGGTGCGATGGTGGCGTTCGCGGCGTCGTCGGCAGGCTTCAACGCCTCGCTCATCCTCAACATCACGGACCTGCTGCTCGCTGGCATCTCCACCTCCGCCGCGCAGCTTGTGGACCAAGCCTACGAAGTCTCCCCGCTCGCCAACATCTTCTTTGTCATCCCGTCCGCGGTGGTGCTGTCGCTGATCATCACGGCGGTGACCGAGCTGTTCGTGGACAAGAAAGCCGAGAACTTGGTCGACCACGACCACATCGACGAGGACGAACTGCAACTCGACGAGTCCAACCAGCCCAACGACTCCCACCTCACCGACGATGACGACCTGTCGCTGACCCCACTCGAGCGCAAGGGCCTGGCCTGGGCCGGCATCACCCTCCTCGTTGCACTTGCGGCCTACTTCGCCCTGCTGTTCATCCCGGGCTCGCCATTCGCGCGGCCGGAGGAGGGCTTCATGGAGTCGCCGCTGATCCGCGCCATCGCCGTGCCGATCGCCCTGATCTTCTTCGCTACCGGCCTGGTCTACGGCCTGATCGTGGGCACCATCAACAATGCCGCCGACATCCCGAAGTTCATGGCCAAAGGCCTGGAGTCCCTCCTGCCGATTCTGGTGCTGTTCTTCGCCGTCTCCCAGTTCCTGGCGTGGTTCCAGTGGTCCAACCTGGGCCCCTGGACCGCCATCAAGGGCTCGGAGCTGCTGCAGTCCTGGGACCTGCCGAACGTGGTCCTCTTCGCCGCGTTCGTGCTGATGGTCACGCTGATCAACCTGTTCATCACTTCCGGCTCCGCGCAGTGGGCGCTGATGGCGCCGGTGGTGGTGCCGATGATGATGTACGTCGACGTTTCCCCCGAGGTCACCCAGATGCTCTACCGCATCGGCGACTCGCCATCGAACATCATCACCCCGATGTCGCCCTACTTCGCCCTGGCGCTGACCTTCCTGCAGAAGTACTACAAGAAGGCCGGCGTGGGCACCCTGATGTCGCTGGCGCTGCCGTACGCGGTGAGCATGCTGGTGGGCTGGTTCATCTTCTTCATGATCTGGTACGCCCTGGGCATCCCCCTCGGCCCCGGCTCCCCGATGGGCTACCAGGTGTAGCTCGTTGGGGGGTGTCCCGGGATTTCCCGGGCGCTGTCGGCCGGTCAACCGCGGATTTCGAAGTCTTCCGTTCGAATTCTGTGTGCCTTTGCTTATCGACGAACCTTCGGCCAGCCCCGTCACTTCCCATAGAGCGACGTAATGATGCGCTGCGCAAGCAGGTGCACCGTAGTCGAGGCAGTATGCCTCCCAACGTGCTCGTCGAAATCCCCTAACGAATCAAGTGGCTCTCGAACTTTCGCCTCAGCGCGTGCGATAGCACGCCGGACATCGTCCACGGTGAAACTCGGCTGGGCGGTTTTTACGTACGCCGGCCAGTACTGGATCAAGCTATCGAGGACATCTTTTTGCGTGCTTGCGCCCTTTGCATCAGCGAAGTGGAGCAACAACCAGTACTCGAACTGCGGAACACTAAAACCCACTCCGCGGTCCTTGCGTTCGGCAGCCCATTCAAAAACTGCCTGGAGTTGCTGGTCCGTCGCGTCGTCTTCATCGAGGACCACCCAAGCTTGGTCACCGGGACGTAAGTCGCCGTCGCGCTTTAGGTTGGCCAGCCAATCGTCTGCAGTCTTGAGTAACGCAGGCGGGTGGGGATGCACACCTCTACGCGCTTCCACCTTCACGGATTTGTCGCGGAAGCACTCCATTTCGAAGTAGTTCTTCTCCGTGGTGCCTTCGGTGACGATGAGAAACACATCTTTTACCGGGCGGGTGTTGGCCCTTTTGCTCTTACCCCCGAACTTTCTCTTACGAGAAGAGCGCACCCGCCTATTCGACATTGCTGAACTCCAGCGGCTTTATCGACGGCACACCACCGAACCTGCCTCGCAGGTAGCTCTTTCGAAGGTCTGTCGTCTTTCGCGGCCCCTCGAAGTCCGAGAGAACGCTCGTTTGGGTTTGTCCCGATCGGTCCTTCTCTACTACCCAGATCTCATCTCTCCGCAGTGTTTCGGGGTCCATGAGCAGAAGGTCGTGGGTGGTAAAGATCAGTTGCGCTCGGGAATCTGCAGAAGAATTCGCAAGGAACCCACCGATCAGCGCGCGAGAGAGTTCCGTGTGGAAACTGCGGTCGAACTCATCAACGACCAATACCGCTTCGAAACCCGGGGTCGTCAACCGAGAAAACAACCCGAGCAGCCTCGTCGCGGAACGGGTCCCGTCCGACTCGTCCCACCAGCGCAGGCCGTAGCTCTCGCCTTCTTCAGCGGAGTGGAGGAGGGCGATTCGTTGCGCCTCAATCTCGTCGCCCTCGAGCCGCAGCGTGAAGCGCCCCGAAGATAATTCCACATCCATCGGATAGTCCGGGTTGCTTCGCAGCTCTTGCTCTATCTCCAGTGCTTCCTCAGCGCCCAACCCCAAAGCTGAAAGTTCCACGTCCTCAGCCTCAACCCCTGTAATTCCGGCGTCGATCTGCGAAATCAAGTCTTCCCACCCGTCAGGCTGGGACTGCAGGTGGCCGATATCCATCAACCCGGCTGGGATCACCAGAATCGTTTCAACGAAAGCACGGACGACCCCGAAAGCATCCAACTTGAGCGAATCTGGGAACCGCGAAAGGTTCGTCTCACTAGCAAATGAGGCAAGAGGAACCTTGGGCGGCACCGACTCGAGCAGCACCCGTGCTTGCGCGACCTCGGTGGGGAACCGCTCCGACTTCTCCTCCAACAATGGGAAGCTGAACGAGTCCCCTACGCGCTCAAAAACGTCAATTTCGTCTTTGGACAGGTACTTCGTCAGCCGCTCCTCCACCACGCTTTTCGCGTCGTACGCGAGCACGTACTCATAGACGATGTCGCCGACAGAGAACAGCACCTCAAAAGTCGTCGGCTCAAACGCTGCATCTGGGCGAAGTGCGAACGGATCAAATGGCATTGGATCTTTAGGGCGCGGAGGATTTTTCAACATTTGCTGCAGTGCCATCAACGCCCGAACGAACGTAGACTTACCTGCCGCGTTTGCACCGAACAGGGCTGCTACAGGGTTAATCCGCTTCTTGTAACGACGAGAAAGCTCCGGGCAGCGCTCTCGGTGAACCTGCTCCCTGGTCGCGACCATGTTTATCGACGCGGGCTCGTACACCGAGCGATAGTTCGCGATCGTGAGGTCCAGCAGCATAGGCACCCCTTCCAAACAATTCGCCTACGACTCAAGTTTCTTGCATCATAAGTGAAATTTCTAACTACTGTGATCCGCGTACCCCCATTGCTACCAGCGGCGAAGAAGCGACCCGAGGACGATGACATTGACTTCACAATCTCACGAGCGAGCGGAAACTAGCTCCGCCCGCATCTCGCCGTCCCGTATTACTGTCGCGCGACTGCGCCGTGGCCTCACAAAAGCGGAGCTCGCCGCCAATCTCGGCATCGCCCCAACAACATTGTCTCGTTGGGAGGACGAGGGACCGCCACCTTCCCGCACCGAGTCCGTCATCGAACAGCTCGAGGCTGCACTTGGGTTTACCGCGGGTTACTTCATCTCCGAAGAGCTCGAAGTCCCCTCGACGGATTCCACCCTCTTTCGGGCTGGCAGCCGCGCGACTCTACGGCAGAAGAGCGTCGCAGTCGCATCCGGGGCAAACGCCAGCACACTTTTGGCCTGGCTGCGACGCAACTTCGATTTCCCAGAGCCTGACCTCCCTGATTTTTCTGGGTTTACGCCTTCGGAGGCAGCCCGCCATGCGCGCACGATCTGGCAGCTCGGCGACAGGCCAGTCCCAAACTCGGTCCAGCTCGCCGAATCCCTCGGCATCGCCGTCATGGGCCTGCCGCCCGCAGCCTCTGCGGTGGACGCGTTTTCCTTGTGGGACGGCAAGCAGCCGCTTATTTTCCTGGCCCGTCGCCGCACCCCCGAGGGCACTCGTTTCGACCTCGCGCACGAGTTGGGACACCTACTACTCCACAGTTCCGACGATCCGCACAACGGAGCACGCGAGGAGAACGAGGCCAACCAGTTCGCCGCCGACTTCCTCATCCCGCCCGGCATAGTTAACGCACACCTTCGCCTGCATGCGAGCCTCGACCACATCCTCCGGCTCAAGACCGCGTTGAAGGTGTCAGCCATGGCCATGCTTCGCGCCGCTTACCACCACGGCAAACTCAGCGAGCGGGAATACCACTCCCACCTGACCGCCCTCTCCGCGCGTGGTTTCCGCACGGACGAGCCCGGCAGCACACTGCAATACGAACGCTCGCGCATCTTCGATTACGTGCTTTCTCCCGATGGTGGCGCCAGCATCTCGAGCATCGCCGATGAAACAAAGCTCCCGCCACGAGACCTGCACGCGCTCATGCTCAGCGCCCAACCTCACACGGTCTCGAGCGCTACCCGGACAACAAGCACCCCAGCCCGCCCGACGCTCCGAGTGGTGCGTTGAAATCCTAGCTCGTTTCTGACTTCTGCCAGGGGTGAGACCAGCGAGTTCAGGGAGCGATCACTGCCTCCCCCCCCCCCCCCCGCCGACGAATTCAGGTTTTCGTCTATACGCCAAAATCGCGCAACACTGGTCCACTGCAATCCCACAAAGAAAAGCCGGCAGCGACACAACCCGCTCCCGGCTCAACTCCCCCTCAGCGCCCTAAAGCGCCAAGCGCCCCCAAAAACCTACTTCCCAATCTCCGCCGGGGTGCAAATCGGCGCCTGGCGCATGAACTCCTCCGGTGCCCCCTGCTCGCGCAGCGTCAGACCGTTGTAGCACCCACGCTGCATCCCGGTCTGCTTCGTGCCCGCGGTCGGGATCACGGCCCACTTGCCGTTGGAGTTCTTGAAGTACAGGATCCAGTCCGTCTGGTTCGCACCCGCAATGGCCCACTTGCCGTCGCAGAAAATCACGTCAGTGCCAGTGAAGTGCGGCCACTCCGGCACCACCGCGTCGAACGCCTGCGGCGCGCAAGAGCCACTAGCAGCCGCGCCATTGTCCTTCTTGGTCAGCCCCGGGATCGCGAGCGCCGGCACCAGCGAGGAAAGTCCCGCAGCCGCCGCCGGGTCCAGCCCCTCGGGCAGCTCCAGCAAGCCCTGCTGCACCGCGAAGTACCCGCCGGCGCCCACTGCGGCCAGCACGCCGAGCGTGATGCCGATAATTGCGCCCGTGCTTAACGACGAACCTTCGGCCTCCCCCGAATCCGCAGAGGAACCCGTTTCGGTAGTGTTCGCGCCCTCTTCAGCGAAGGTGGCAGGCGCAATGACGGCGGAGGTGGTGACTGCGGCGGCGACGCCGAGTGCAAGCATCGGTTTCTTCATGCCCGCCACTTTATCGCGTTATACCCGTCACTTCGAGGGGAACAGCGCAATTCCCCACACCCCGAGCGCGACAGCAGCGGCAACCAAAACCCACCACAGCACCCCGCGTGGCCGCGAGAACCACTTGTCCGCAGCCAGCCAAACGACGCTCGGAACGACCAGCGCCAGCCCCAAAAACGTCAGTGCCCGCCAATCCACCAGCCGGTTCGCCGACAACAGGCACACCACGCCAAAGCCCGCGAGCCCCCACGCGACGGCGTTTGCCCGGAATCCACCTATCGGAATCAACATGTCCGAAACCCTACCCCAAAACTCGGCCACATAACCACGGCCGAAAACATCACCTAACCTGCCGATTTGGGCAACACAACCAACCCACGCTATTGTTACATCTCGTTGCACAGCGAGAGCAACGGCAACATATTCCTCCATAGCTCAGTTGGCAGAGCATTCGACTGTTAATCGAAGGGTCACTGGTTCGAGCCCAGTTGGAGGAGCAACTTGAAGGAGCCCGCACGGGCTCCTTTTCGCATTTCCACCCCTCGTTTCCACTCCCCAAATAGGGGCAAACCCGATTCACCCCCATTGCACTTACAAGTGAAACCCAATACGCTTCAACCTCCACGGCAAAAGGAGGCTCAAATGACTGCCACCCTATCTTCCTCAAGCGCCATTGTTCTGAGCACTGAAGATACGGCTGCATTCGAAGCCCTGCGGATGCCCGAGGACGCTGACATCGCAGTTCTTGACAAGGATGGCAACCAGGTCGACCTCCCCGAGCGCGTACAGGCAACCGTACTTGCAGCGATTAGAGCTCTCACGGAGTCTGGCGAAGTCGCGATCACCCGAATGCCGGAACAGCTGACAAGCACTTCTGCCGCGGACGTGTTGGGAATCTCGCGACCGACCTTGATGAAGTGGGCAAGGGCCGGCAGGATCGACAGCTTTAAAGTCGGAACGCATACCCGTTTTCACCGAGACGACGTACTTTCCCTCAAGAGCCAACTAGCAAAGGAGCAGGATGAGGCGCTCGAAAGCCTCCGGTCATTTGAACTTGAATCTTTCGGTCCACTAGCCGACTAACCCCCACGTTGCTGTTCCATACATAGGAAGCATCCCGAGTGGTCCGGGTCTGCGATCGAGCGCCGATTCAAAATGATGGAGGCTCTTATCGACGACACGGTTATCTCACCAGATGGCTACTACGGCTTCAGCGGAGCTGATTCGAGGGTTTCCACGTTCATACGGCTGCAGTGGCGGGGGCATTTCTCCGCCCTGAGGCGGACACTGCAGGAATAGCAACCGCCCTCTCGACGTTCCACCCGTTGTCCCGGCAAAGACCGAACATCCAGAGAACAACGACTACAGAGAACAACGACGAAGGAGCACAGCGTGACTGCAGCGAAGCAATGGGTCCTGGCCTCCCGCCCGGAGGGCGCACCGACAAGCGAGAACTTCCGGCTCGAGGAGGTGGGGCTGCCGGAGCTTTCCGACGGCCAGATCCTCGTCCAGAACACCTTCTCCAGCGTCGACCCCCTACATGCGCGGGCGGATGAACGACGTGGAGTCCTACATCGAGCCGTTCCAGATCGATGAGCCGCTCAACGGCACCGCGATCGGCACAGTCACGGAGTCCCGCTCCAGCAAGTTCAAAGCGGGCGACACGGTCCGGCACTTCGCCGGGTGGCGCACCCACGCCGTCCTGAACGAGGACCAGGCGGAGCAGATCGACACCACCATCGCGCCGGCCGAAGCGTACCTGGGCATCCTCGGCCTGACGGGGCTGACCGCCTACGTCGGTCTGACCGCCGTCGGCGAGATGAAAGAGGGCGACGTCGTGTTCATCTCGAGCGCCGCAGGTGCTGTGGGCTCGGCTGCAGGACAGATTGCGAAGCACCTCGGCGCAGCGAAGGTGATCGGGTCCGCAGGCTCCGCGGAGAAAATCGAATACCTCAAAAGCATCGGCTTCGACGAGGCCTTCAACTACAAGGACGGCGACGTGAGGGGCCAGCTGGCGAAGGCGGCGCCGGAGGGCATCGACGTCTACTTCGACAACGTCGGCGGAGAGCACCTCGAGGCCGCGATCCAGAACGCGAACACGTTCGGCCGCATCGCCATGTGCGGGGCCATTGCGCAGTACAACGACACGGAACCGGCGCCAGGGCCGCGGAATCTGGGCCTGTCCATCGGCAAATGCCTCACGCTGCGCGGGTTCGTGGTGGGCCAGTACTCCCACCTTGCCAAGGAGTTCCAGGAGAAGATCGCCCCGCTGGTCGTCGACGGCTCAATCACGTTCGAAACCACGGTGCGCGAGGGCATCGACAACATGCCGGCCGCATTCCTCGAGCTGTTCGAGGGCGGCAACACCGGCAAGATGATCGTCAAGTTTTAGGAGGACACAATGACCAAGGTTCTTATGGTCGTTACGGCAGCTAAACACTGGACGCTTAACGACGGCACATCCCACCCCACCAGCTTCTAAGCCGAAGAACTGGTCACGCCCTAGAGCGCTCACCTAGACCCCGTGTGGACCTGGCCGGCAACAACCCTCGCCACCGCCAGGTCCTCCCACGGCATACCGACGGTCTTGAACACCACCCGCCGCGCCGGATCCAGCGCCACCTCCCCGCGCACGACCTCAGCCATCGTCACCACGTCGTCCCACGCAAGCGCCCCCTTCTCCACCGCGATCGCCACATCGCCGGCCTCCCGCTGCGCAGCCTCCACATCTTCCACGATCACCTGTGCGCCGTGCAGCACATCTTCATGCAACTCCCGCGTGTCCACCGTGTGCGCCCCCACGGCAAGCACGGTCGCATCAGAGCGCAATTGCCTATCGACGACCACCGGTTGCCCCGCACTCGTCGCCGTCACAACCAACCCGGCCTTGCCCAACGCTTCATCGGCCGCAGCACTCCCCGATTCCACCCACGGGTAGCCCAGATCCGCCGGCTCGCTCCGCGAGGTAAACGTCACTGACACCTCCCGCACCCCTGCAAGCACGTCCTCAACCGTGCGCGCATGTGCCCGCCCCTGCGCACCCGCGCCCACAATCACGCACTCCAAGGGTTCACTCGACGCCCGCAACCGATCCAGCACCCCAGCCACGGCCACCGCCGACGTCCGGATCTCCGTCAGCGCCGCGGCATCCATCACGACCTCCGGTGTGAGCGTCTCCCCACCCATGAGCAGGTAGGAGCCCTGCACGAACGGGACGTCGACAGTCGAGCCCACCGGCTGAATCCCCAGCACCTTCACCCCGACCGCACCATCGAGCGCCGACGGCAGCAGGTGCATCTCCCCGTGCGGCAGCGCCACCTTCTGCCGATGCGGATCGGAGGCGGGGTCGAATCCGCCCGTCAGAACCTCCCGCAACGCATCGACGGCATCACGTGGCGTGACCGCGGACAGAACCTCGTCGTAACCCAAATTACGCATGCGGCCGAGCCTACCTACGTGTACGCGGCGCCCTCTTTTACTACTTCTTTCGGTGAGGCTTTAGCTCGAAACCGTCAGGAAGCGGTTTGAATTCGCCCTTCGGCACATACGCATGACTCTGAAATTCACGGAGCCCCTTTACATCGAGTTCACCAACTACGAAGTGGTCATTAGTCCCGCCTCGGATCTGAACCATGTCTCGCTTGTGGGATTCGCGAGCAGGCACACGAATGCGCGAATCGCCGTACTCCCTGTTGTTTACCTGCACGATGTAGCTGTGGATATCTAGGGCAGCCGCTTCAACCAGGGAATTGAAAGTGTTCAGATCCCTGTTCCACTCCACAACAAATAGTGCATCGATTGCTCCGCGTAGCGAGTTTCGATACTCGGAATTAGTGAGCTCTGAGCAAACCAGTAGAGCGAAGTGGAAGTTGCCGTGCGCGATGCGTGGAGGCTTTGACTCGCCTTGCCATGCAACCTTGGGCTCAAGCTTCAGTCGATCAATGTGGTTAAGGTTATCGGCTTCCGCATGGGCGGGTCGCTGCTTATCCTGGATGTACAGACCAAGCGACGGAAATTTGAATCCCTTATGTAGAGCGGAGAACCACACCTGGTTGTGCACAACTGGACGCGGTCCGTGAAGGTACTCCACTCCGGAAATGAGGTTAATTTTCTTTCTACGTAAGTGGGTTGCAGCGGTGAGGAACCAGGTGGGCGGCAGGCACGCCTCATGCAATACGAAGTAGTCGGCGCTGCCTTCCGCCATGACACCGTTGACCAACTTGGCGGTTGTATTCCATCGCTTGAGGCCAATTTGCGGGTTCCCCATGACCGATTGTGTCAGATATTCCTGCGGTGTGAGAAGGGCCCCAATAGCAACTTTTACCTTCGATTGGTCAGAGCCTGCAGAGGGGAACCATATATTTTCATCGTTAGAGCCACCTCTCCAAGGAACACCGGCTGGCTCAGTGAGCTCCTTTTGCATGGTTTCTTTAAGTCGCTCAAACCGGTCCTTATCCTTAACAGGCAGGTCCGCGAAAATATCCGTGCGCTCTGCAAAACCCCTTGCAATTAAGAACCAATCTTGCACGTGACGCATATTTAGGTCGCAATCGCTCCACGGCCCATGACCATCCGCGCCCGCCACTCGGGTCCAAGCGAACAGTTCAATCGGTGATGGCGGCCTCGTTGGAAAGACAATGCCCCGTATCGTTACCGGTGTATCCGCTTTATTTTCTTCGAGATACCCCGTTAAGGTCTCGACTGAGAAGCGCGCCCCGACTGCGTCCAGAAACTCCAACAGCTTCCATGTACTTTCGCCGAGGAGTCGCTCTAAAGCAGTTGGCACTTCGTCTTGCCGATTTTCAGCAGCTTGCAAGAAGGCGAAGTCGTTTTCCTCAAACTTCACCGGAGTTCCCTTGGAGTAGTGGTCAAGCTCTCGCGAAACCAGGACCTGCTTGAAAGGCACCAACGCTAAGTCCATTGCGAATAGTCTCTGAAAAATCTCCTGATAGAACTGCTTTTGGACTTCTTCATCGCTGCAGTCTTGTAGGAGCCAATTACCGAAGTAGTCATCTAACTGATCGCTTTCCTGGTCAGTGTTGTGGCTCACTAACGATTGGAGCGTTTTCAGAAGCGCCCGCTTATGCGCCATAGAAGCCAAACGGTTAGGGACTGAAACCACTTCGTCTGCGAGTTTTGCGTGAGCGAGCTTCCTCCAGGATTTGAGTATAGGGTCCGCGTTCTTATCCACGTCTTGACCTGCAACTTCAAGTGCTGTCCGATTGTCTTGAATCGACCCCATGATCTCTACCAAGGCGTGGGCGATGCTTTGCGCGCCTCCGGTGTCGCCAACCTCGAGGCATAGTCGGAATAGTCGCTGGTAGTAATTGTGGAACTCAGTGAAGCGGTTTGGCTTTGAAGTGTGCTGCACGAACGAGCTGATGAACTGCTCCCGGTGAGGTTTCCAATCGCTTGCGGTGACGTTTCTGGCGATCGTTTTTAGATCACGAACCTTGAGCGCGAAACCTGCACGCTTAGTCGCGATCGCTTCGAGCCCGAAAAACTCGGCATCCCTCGTCGGCTGTTCGTACATCAGGGCGATGATTTTGGTAGCAACTTCTACCGGGTCCTCCGGAAGCACCGGCATATTCCGCCACTCACTGGTGTTTTGCATCATCACCGATCGCACGTGGTTCACGGCCCACTGACCGAACTTCCCCTCGGCGTGCACCAAAGAGAATTTGTCTTTGTTGAAGACGAATTCACTGTTTACTTGGAAGGGCACCTTGACCTCGACAACCGAATTACCTGTGCCTAGTGTTTGATCTTTTGATTCTCCGTTTAGGGCAGAATCATCGGTTGTTCCTGCCTGCTCTGAGGTCTCATCCGTCAACTTGTCTGAGCCAGCACCGCCCCCAGGGGCCGTGCTTTTGCCGCCGGTACTCACCGAAGCACGGAAATGCAGCTCAACATCGTCGTTAGAGGTGTCTTTGTCGCCAAGTGGAAACAGGGTGAGACGGTGTTTGATCCAATCCCCGAGGTTTTTCAGGTCCTCGATCTCCGGGTGTCCCTCAATCACTAAGGCGATGTCATCCACATAACGGCCGTAGAAACGCGGTTTTATGCCCTGCTCGACAGCGCGGTCAAGATCGATCAGTGCGATATTGCCAATGACTTTGCTCGCGCTGACACCGACGGGCAGACCACCGACATCGTTGGCCTTACCTAACGTTTTACCGAGATTTTGGCTCCACGCTTTGAATGCCTCCACAAGGAGAATGTGGATCGCTAGGTCTTCGCCGACTAGTGCCCCACCCCCTTTCTCCTCGAACAGATGGCCCTGCCACTTTGTCAACCAGCCCTCATTAAGAAGAAAATTCGGGTCGATATTGTGGAAGTAGCTGGTGAGGTCGGCGCTGACAAAGAGCGCATCTCTATTGGCCTTTACCAGTTCTTCGACCGCATTAACGCCGTCTTCTTTCCAGCGGCGATAGTTGTTCAGATACGGCTCAAGGCTGCCAAGAGCAAAATTATTTACATGCTTTTTGTCATAACTACGCCGAACCCTGTTGGAGTACACACTGTCGCTTAGCTCCGCATCAAACTTCGACCCCACTCGCGCGATCCACAATGCAGAGAGAACATGTAGATGCATCGTGCCCACGCAAACAGGTCGGAGGACTAACCTCCGTTCTTTAGCGTCGTTCTTCCCCGCTTGGGATGCCTTTGCTTCCCACCTTTGAGCGATCCCTAGGTCTTTGTCGGCCCGCAAGTGCTGGCTAGAAAAATGGTGTATTCGCGGGTCTTTCTTACTTTCTCGCCAGTCTGCTTTCTTGAAAATGTAGTGGGGATCACCGACGATCTTCGAACACCAGTCCGCACTTCGACCGGCAAGTTCCTTGTATTTAATTGTCGCTTGTGATCCGCCATCACCGGATTTTTCTTCGAAAAGATCATACCAAGGCATGCCGCTGACTACGGAGATTTCCTCAGCTAACTCGCATAGTTCGGCCCAAAGATTTTCCTCGTAAGCTGCGACTTCGAGGCGTGAGAGATGGTCGGTTTGAAAGACGTCCGCCTTAGCCTTCCGATACGCGAAAACTAGATCATTCTTCAAACCGTTCTCGAGGTTTCTCCAACGATCGAATTCTTTAGGAAGGATCCCGTCTCGATTTTCTTCATCGTTATTCTTGGCGGATTCATCGGAGGCATTCGTCATAAATATGACAA
The DNA here is from genome assembly GCF_026930265.1 of Corynebacterium pilbarense. Lineage (NCBI taxonomy): Bacteria > Bacillati > Actinomycetota > Actinomycetes > Mycobacteriales > Corynebacteriaceae > Corynebacterium > Corynebacterium pilbarense. The sequence goes on along the minus strand of NZ_JANRML010000021.1, from coordinate 5,490 downwards.
TAAGTCACAGATAATGCTTAAGCAGGCGAAACTGTCTATTTTCGAGCAATTCATTCATCGCCCGCACAATTAGCAGTTCCAGAAAATGCAGCCAAACAAATAAAAAAGGGGACGCGGCGCAACGCAGCCGCATCCCCTCACCTGGGGAGCCGTAGTTACGGGAGGAACTGCTCGTAGTACTCCTGCAGGCTAATACCCATGTAATCGAGCAGCGCAGCAATCAAACCGACCGCACCCAGCGCACCGAGCAGGGACAGCAGGATGCCCAGCGGGGTGATGGTGACGCTCGATCCGACGGTCACGGAGCTGCCCTCGTCCGGGAACTGCTCTTCGGTAACACGGGCGCCTTGCTTCTCGACGGTCGTGGGCACCGTCGTCGGCACCTCCACCGTCGTCGGTGCGGTGACGGTTGTGGGCATGACCACGGTGGTGGGCACGGACTTGGTCACCGTCGTGTTCGGCGCGGTGGCGGTCTCCGTGTGGGTCACCGGGTCTGCGGACACAGACGTCGTGGTGGTCGCGGTGACGGTTGCGGTGGGCTGCTCGGCCGAGGTCTCGGGCGTCGAGGTTTCAGGCGCAGGCGTTTCCGGGGTCTCTTCTGCCTCCGCGGGCGCGGTGAACACGCGGAAGTCGGAGTAGCGCGGGTCGGGGCCGCCGGTGGCGGAGGCGTCACGTTGCGCGCGTGCGTACCAGAGGTACTCCGCGTCCGGTTCGAGGTTGTCCCAGGTGAACTCGGCGGCGGTGCCGTCGGCAAGCTTGGCGGTGCCGAGCTCCACCGGTGCGCCGAAGGCGGCGATGCCGGAGGTGGTCACCTGCTTGTCGTACTGCAGGTCGGCGTCGTAGACGAACTCGTCGGATTCTGGGGTGTAGCCCAGGTCGCGCGGGTCGTTCTTCCACGGTTCGAAAGACTGCAGGCGCGGTGAATACGCGTTGGCCGCGACCTTCCCGGAATCCAGGTCGAACTGGTAAAGGCGCGTGTACAGGGCGTCGCGGGCGCCGTCCTCCTCGTACGACTGGTAGTCCGCAACGGTCTCGATGACGCGGGTGCCGTCCTCACGTTCGGTGATGCGCTGGCGCACACCGTGCAGGTGGCCGGAGAAGACGAGCACGACGTTGGAGTGGGGTTCGACCAGGCGGTCGAACAGCAGGTCGCCCTGGGCGGTCCAGCGTCCGTTGTCCGGGTTAGAGCGGGCGTCCTCCTCGGGACGCAGATACTCGTGGGTGGAGAAGATCACGTTGTGGTCCGGGTGGTCCGTGATGACCTTGTCTGCCCAGTCGATCTCCTCCTCGGAGGAGTCGAAGCCCATCTGCAGGAAGAGGAACTTCGCGCCGTCGCGCTCCACGGTGAAGAAGTTCGACGCGTTGCCGTCCGGGCCGTGACCGCCCCACCAGGGATTGGACTCGTAGCGCGAGGCCGGGAAGTACTCGTTGAACATCTCGTTGGATGCGCCCCACACGTTGTCGTGGTTGCCCGGCAGGATGCCGTAGGGCATGCCGGCGTCCTCGAAGATCTCCATGATCTTGGAGGCTCGCTCAAACTCCAGCACCGCACGGTCCGGCTCCTGATTGCCGCGCAGCCAGTTCTGGATCACGTCGCCGGTGTGCACGGAGGCGATGATGTCGCGCGCGTCCTTGTTCGCGGCCAACCACGCGATCATCTGGGTATACGACGTCGGGTTCTGCTCGGTGAGGTACTGCGAATCCGTCACGTGCGCGATGGCGAGGTCGTACTCGCCAGGTGTCTTGAACATCTGGTTCGTCTCACCGTCCGAGTCGGTGAACGGGTCCGCCACGCGCTTGCCGTCCTGCACCAGCACGTCCACGGTGCCGTCGCGGTAGAAGTCGGCGACAGCGCCGGTACCCACCAGGGTGACCTCGCCGCCGTCCTCCCCTGCCGCGGTATCCACACGCTGCCACTGGCCAACGGTGTGGTTGAAGAAGTACATCTGCAGCTCGTGACGGTCGCGGGAGTGGCCGCGCCAGGCAATCGACACCACGCTGTCCTCGGGGCGCTCCACCGCCAGCTCGAAGCGCTGGTACGGGAACGCACGGCCGGTGTCCTGCGCTTGGTCCATCTTGCGCACATCCGCGGCGCGGGTCTCGCCCTCGCCGACGCGCGTATCCAGCGCTGCCTGTGGGGAAGCGCCGATGAAGCCGGCGGACTTCGACCAGTCGATCGCCGCCGTCTTCGCGCCGAAGGCGGTCACGTCGGCGTCGGAGGTGCCGGTGGCGGTCAGGGGCGTGCCGTCGGAAAGCGAAGGCACCCCGGTGCGGGTTGCGCGTTCGACCTCGACCGGGTCGAGGGAGCCGTCGACGGGTTTGGTCACGTCGCGGTATTCCGGGCCGTCCGCCGAGCCGGGAGTGGCGGGCGCGGTGACAAAGTCCGCCCAGTTGTTGCCGGTGGACTGCACACGGTGCCAGGCGTAATCGTGCTTCTGCGCCTCCTCGATGGAGGTGAACCGCATGCGGCGGTCCAGCGGCACACCTGCCGACGAGCACGGCCCCTCCGGCGCGTTGGTCACCTTGCCCACGTCGTCGTAGTAGACACCGACGGCGTCGAGAAGCGTGCCTGCGGCATCCGTGATTGTGGCACCGTAGCCCTCCTGCTGGAAGGTGGCGTCGGTGGCAAGCGCGTCCTTCACGCCCGCCTCCGGACGGGCCACGGTGAGCACGCCACCCGGAGCCAGCGAAAGCCCGTCCGGCACCACCGCTGCCGGCTCCAGCATGCGGCGACCGTCGGCGGCGCAGTAGTCCACGCGCAGACCGGACAGATCCGCGGGCGTGGAGCCGTTGTTGATGATCTCGATGTACTGCGCCTTCTGCCCGCCCTTGTCATCCGGGCGGCCGGCGGCGATCTCGTTGATCACCACATCGCCCATCTTCGGCTTTTGCACCTCAATGGCCTCGACGTCCGGGTCGTACTCGCCCGGGGTGCGCATCGCGCGAACGTAGTCCTTGGCGTTGTCGCCGGTGAACGCGACGCGCTGGTAGGACTCGCCGGAGGCGAAATCGAGCGTGTCGCTCAAAGGCTCGCCCGCCGTGCACGGGGAATCGGCACGGTCGAACACGCCAACGGAGTCCACGACGTTGCGGTCCTTGTCCACCACCATCAGACCGAAGCCATCGACGGCGTTAAACGAGGTGCCGTAGGTCGCGTCCGGGTGCCCCACCGTGGAGTCCGCTCCGGTGCGCGCGGCGGTGAACACCTCGCCGGGCGCCATCTCGCCGTCGGGCAGATTGAGCTGCAGCATGCCGTCGTACACGCGGCCGGTGCCGGTGCAGCGGTAGACCTGCCACCCGGTGACGTCGATAGGCGTGTCACCCGTGTTGGTCAGCTCGAAGAAGTTGTCGCCGGTACCGCCTGGGCCGCCGTTGGTGACCTCGGTGATCTTCACCGGCGAATCCACGCGCTGGTGCTGCGGGGCCTCTGCGTTGCGACGCCCAGGGGTCCTCTCCGCCACAATGAAATCCCGGCGGTCATCGCCCGTGATATCCACGCGCTGCCAGGATTCCCCGTGCAGGCCGTTGAGCACGCCGGGCAGCGGCTGGCCCATGGCGCAGAAGCTCTCCACGTCCTCGCGTGCGGACCCGACGCGGTCCACGATCTTGCCGTCCTGGTCGAATACGAGCAGGCCGTACTGGGTGGCAAAGGAGATGTCGAACGTGGTGTCCTGCGCTGCGCGGATATCCGCGCCCGCCTGCCCGGAGCGGCCCGCAGTGAAACGCTGGCCGGGCTCCAACACCACGCCGTCTAACTGCTCGGCGGACACCTGCGGCACAGACGCGCGCACGCCGGTGCCGATGCAGCGGTACACGCTCCAGCCGGTCATGTCTTGTGGCGCATCACCGTAGTTCTGCAGCTCGAGGAAGATGTCGCCGTTGCCGTCCGGGCCGGTGTTGGTCATCTCCGAGACCAGCACGTTCGCCCCGCCGGTGGTGTGCGGCTCCTCGTGGGTGTACTCGGGTGTCTTCTCTTCGACGGCCTCGCCCACCTCGATCGCACCCGCGGTGCGCTTGGCGGCGACGAAGTCCGCGGCGTTGTCGCCGGTGTTCGAGACGCGTTGGTAGGAGACGCCGTCTGCGGCGTCCAGGCTGGCATACGGCAGCGGCGTGCCGTCGGCTGCGGCGGAATCCTGGTTGTCCGCCCAGGCGACTCGGTCCCAGATGTCTCCGGAGGCGTGGTAAAGCACCACGCCCGCTGCCCCTTCGGTGAAGTCGCGGCCGCTTTCATCGCGCGGCACCACAACCGCTTCACCGGGCTGAAGCTTCTCGACGGGCATCCGCTCCGCCCACACATACCCCGCAAAACGGCGCCCGAACTGGTTGACCACGTCCACGCGCAGATCCGTGACGTCAACCTCCTGGTCGCCGAAGTTAGCGATCTCAATCAGCCCCTCCCCGTCCGCGCCCGTGTGCGCGACCTCGGAGATGAGCACGTCGCCGCGCTTCGGCGCCGCCGACGGTTCGGTGGCGTTCTCCTTGCCCGGGGTGCGCGGCGCGCGGATGAAGTCCGCTGCGTTGTCGTCGGTGTCCTGCGTGCGCTGGAAGCTCTCGCCGGCGGCGGAGTCCGTGGTGTTGGCCAGCACGGTGCCCTCGCCGCACGCCTGGTTGGCGGTGCCAGGGAATTGGACCGCGACGGCATCGACGTCCTCGCCCGAGCTATCGCGCAGCAGCGCGCCGTAGGACTCGTTAGCCAGCGACGTTGTGTACCGCTGCTTCACGTCCGCGTCCGCGATTGTGGACTGATCGCTCTCCCGCGCGAACACCCAACGCTCCCCCGCGCCGATCGTGCCCTCAAGCGTGTTCTGCGGCGCCGACGCCACCGAGCCGGTGCCCGTGCAACGGAACAGCTCCCAGCCCGAGACGTCCACAGGTTCGTCGCCCCAGTTGGCGACCTCGATGAAGTTGTCGTGGTAGCCACCCGGGCCGCCATTTGCGATCTCGCTGATGACCACCTGGCCGCCTGGCTGCGCAGCCGCGTCCGCCGCCTTCGCCGGCGCCACCGCTGCCACCATCGGCAGTGCGATGACAACGCTGGACACAAGGGCGGTGCACCCGCGCACCGCCCGTTTCCGAATTCCCATTTTTCAGTTCCTTAGCAATACGTTGCGCCCCTTTCTGGGGCGCATGCAGTGGAACTTATAGGTGAAATGGGAACCTACGTTTACCTTAAGGTGAAATGTGAATTAACTTAATACTCTTAGGCAGGTGACTATCTGCCGAAGTGAGTCCAGCACCTATTTGCGGCCCGGTTCGTTGCGGAAATCTTCAGCAATAGTCTTCCCACAATAGAACTAGGCATCCGAAGCGCTTTGACTTCTAGCGAAGGCTCAGCCTTGCGACCTTAAACGGAATAGATTCCGCCAAACTGCGTTCCAGCTTGACTAGCCCAGGTCCTGTGTTTAGGCCGAGAGTGTTATGTCTATGGACATTTTGGACGCGGAGTCTGGTCACTTATTGGACATGGAGTCTGGTGACTTATTGGACATG
>NZ_JANRML010000020.1:0-20956 GCF_026930265.1 Corynebacterium pilbarense | reverse complement strand
CCTCTGGCTACAACATCCTCGCCGTGCCGCTGGCCGCCGGCGTGCTCGCCCCGATCGGGTTCGTGCTGTCCCCGGCCGTGGGCGCGATCTTGATGTCTGCCTCGACCATCGTGGTGGCCCTGAACGCCCAGCTGTTGCGCCGCATTGATTTGGATCCGGCCCACCTGGCTCCGACCGAGTCGAAGGAGGAACACACCACGCCTACTCCGGCATCCACCGCCGTCCGCTGATAGTGTCTCTGCTTTCTCCGGTCCAGTCTGGACCAGTTCCAGCGTGTCCACTAAACGGGGGTCAGGCCTAGGTAGCCGGTTTGATTACGGCTAGTTGTTGCGGGTCGTGGTGACTACCTTGCCCTCAACGCCCGGCCAGGTGCCAGCCTCGATCATGCGGTTCTTGCGCTCCACCCAGAAGTCGGCGTTGCGGATACCCAGCGCTTCGGGGTCGAAGTGCGGGTCGATGCCGGCCTTCTTCTGGCGGCGGTAGTCCCACAGGCACTTCAGCGCCGGGACCTGCAGGAAGATAATCGCCACGATGTTGAGCCACGCGGTCGCGCCGACGCCGATGTCGCCGAGCGCCCAGGCGGTGCCCGGGGTGGTGGTTGCGCCGATGAAGACGGCCACGAGGATCAGGGCGCGCAGCACCCAAATGATGGCCTTACGTGCGCTTTCGCTCTTCACCCAGCGGTTCAGGTAGGTGAAGTTGGTCTCTGCCATGTAGTAGTACGCCAGAACGGTGGTGAAGGCGAAGAACATGATCGCTAGGGCGATAAACGACGGGCCCAGGCCGGCGGAGAAGGAGTTCAGGCCTTCCTGCACGTAGCCGGGGCCGACGGGGATGCCGTCGGGCAGGGAGCCGTCGTAGACCACCGCGCCGTCTTCGGACTGGCCCTCGAAGACCTTGTACATGTCGGTGGAGATGATGATGAAGGCGGTGGCGGAGCATACGAACAGGGTGTCAATGTAGACGGCGAACGCCTGGACGAAGCCCTGCTTCGCCGGGTGGGAGACCTCGGCGGCTGCTGCAGACTGCGGGCCGGTGCCCTGGCCTGCCTCGTTGGAGTAGATACCGCGCTTGACGCCCCACATGATGGCGGCGCCGAGCATGCCGGAGAATGCGGCTTCCTTGTCAAAGGCGGCGCGGACGATGGTGCCGAAGACCTCGGGAATCTGGGAGGCGTTCGCGAACAGCACCACGATGGCAATGATGATGTAGATGCCGGCCATGAACGGCACCACCATGGAGGCGAAGTTCGCGATGCGCTTGACACCGCCGATGATGATGAACGCGAGCAGCACGGTCATGATCGTGGCGGAGACCCAGATGTTGATGCCCCATGCATTATCGACGGCCGCAGCCACGCCGTTGGCCTGGATCCCCGGCAGGAAGTAGGACGTTGCCAGCAGCATGCACACCGCGAAGATGATGGCGTAGACCAGCATGAACGGGGCTGCGGAGGTGTGCTTGTACGCCTTCTCGATGTAGTAGGCGGGGCCGCCGCGGTACTCGCCAGTGTCGCGGTCGGTCTCCTTGTAGATCTGGGCGAGGCAGCACTCGATGAACGAGGTGGCGGAGCCGAGCAGGGCCACCAGCCACATCCAGAACACTGCGCCCGGGCCGCCGAATGCGATGGCGGTGGCCACGCCGGCGATGTTGCCCACGCCGACGCGGCCGGCGAGCGAGATCATCAGGGATTGGAACGAGGAAATGCCCTGTTCAGAGCTTTCTCCGGACTTGAGCTGGCGGATCATGTCGGGCAGGCAGCGGATCTGCAGGAACAGGGTGGCGAGCGTGAAGTACGCGCCTGCGCCGAGGCACAGATAGACGAGAGCGTTGGACCAAATCACACCGTTGAGGGTGTCGATAAAACCTTCCACGGGACCCTCCTAAAGGGGTATGTGCTGGGGATTTTTCGGGAAACCTTGCAGGTATCTAAAAAACATAGGCCATCCGGTTGTGCTTTGCGTCACTTTCTGTGTAAAAATTATGCGCCGACACCGAAAACATTCCGTTCTGCGTGATATCCGCAGGGTTTTGCGGTGCTGAACGCAACAGATGGAAGGACACAATGAACGAGACTGCGAAGCCGGTGCACTCCCGGCGCAGGTTTTCCCCCGCATGGCCGGTGAAGAACTTGCCTGCGGGTGCAGAGGCGCTCATCCCGGAGCTGGACAACCCCCGCTTCGAAGGCATCGAGGACCCCACCGACAACACCGAAAGCATTACCGGCACGGAGCAGCCCGGTCAGCGAAGCACCGCACCAGAGACTGACCCGAAGCCGAAGGCGGTGTGGCGCTTTTTCCTCTACAGCGCCATCGGCATCTTCGCGTTCTTCGTGCCGTTTACCATCGGCGATTCCAAGTCCACGATCCTGTTGGACCACATCGTCAGCTGGATCACCACCACGCTCGGGGAAGGCACCCGCTACCTGGCGTTGTTCGCCATCATCGCGGGCACGGTCTATCAGTTCGTCTCCGGGCGCTGGAAAGAGGATTACCCGCGCATGGCCTTCGCGGCGCTGTCGGTGCTGGCGATCGTTTTGTGCGCGATGCTCACCTTCGGCTTCGGCCCGGCGTGGCTGTTCAACCCGGATATCGGCCCGTTCATCCTGGACAAGCTGGTCATCTCGGTGGGCCTGCTCATCCCGGTCGGCGCGATCTTCCTCGGCCTGTTGGTCGGCTTCGGCCTGATGGAGTTCATCGGCGTGATGGTGCAGCCGATCATGCGGCCGGTGTTCCGCACCCCGGGTAAGTCCGCGGTGGATGCGGTGGCGTCGTTTTTGGGCTCCTACTCGCTGGGCCTGCTGATCACGGACCGCATGTACAAAAACGGCAGCTACAACGGCCGTGAGGCGTCGATTGTGGCGTCGGGATTTTCCACCGTGTCCGCGACGTTCATGGTCATCGTGGCCAAGACGCTGGACATGATGGAGCACTGGACCGCGTACTTCTTCATCACCTTCATCATCACCTTCATCGTCACCGCGATCGTGGTGCGCATCCCGCCCATTACCCGCATTCCGGAGGACTACTACCCGGGCGCCACCCCGCACCCGGAGAAGGAGATCGAGGGCAACCGTTTCAAGGCGGCGTGGCGCGAGGCGAAGATTGAGCTCAACCGCGCCGAGTCTTTGGGCAAGGTGCTGTGGGCGAACTTCCGCGACGGGTTGATCATGGCCGTGCAGGTCACCCCGGGCATCATGGCCGTGGGCACGATCGGCCTGGTGCTGGCCACCTACACTCCGCTGTTCAAGATTCTTGGCGTGGCGTTCTTCCCGGTGGTGTGGCTGCTGCGCCTGCCGGATCCGTGGGCGACCTCGGGCGCGCTGGCGTCGGGCCTGGCGGAGATGTTCCTGCCGGCCACGCTGTCCGCAGGTTCGGACGACATGGTGCTGAAGTTCACCATGGCTGTGGTGTGCGTGAGCCAGATTTTCTTCTTCTCGGCGATGGTGCCGGCGGTGCTGGCCACCGACATCCCGCTGAGCATCTGGAAGATGGTGCAGATCTGGTTCATCCGCGTGGTGCTCACCGTGCTGATCACGGTGCCGGTGGCGCACCTGATCTTCTAAAAAGCAGCTGCCTATCGACGCAGCTTCGCCCCGACAACCGCATCGTCAATCAGCCGCGCGGCGGCCTTGGCGGTGCGGTTGTCCACGTCGAAGTCGGGGTTGAGCTCGACGACGTCGAGAAGCGCAACGCGCCCGGTGGACGCCACAGCCGCGATCATCGCGCGCAGCGTCGCGTACTCCACGCCGAAGCCGGCTGGGGCAGAAACGCCCGGCGCGACCGCCGCCGGCAGCACGTCCAGGTCGATGGACAGGTGGATCGGCTTGTCGCCGGCCACAGCGGCGACGGCGCGCTCGGCGGCCTCGCGCACGGTCATTGCCGCCAGTTCGGTGTCTAGGACGGTGGTCACGCCGAGCTCGTCGGCGGTGTCGAAGAGCACCTTGGTGTTGTTGGGCTTGGAGATGCCGAAGACGCTGTAGTCGAAGTCCTCGCCCACCAGGCTGGCGATCTGTTTGAACGGGGTGCCGGAGGTGGGGCGAGTTTCGGTGCGCAGGTCGAAGTGGGCGTCGAAGTTGATCACCTGCATCGGCCCGATCGCCTCGTAGGCGCCGCGGTGGGTGGCAAAGGAGGTTTCGTGGCCGCCGCCGAGCACGACGGTCATCCCGTCGGCGCCCTGCGCCGCCACGAGGTCGCGCACCCGGTCGGACAGCTCGCGTTGGGAACCTTCGAGGTCGGTGTCTTGGGTGGTCACGGTGCCGGCGTCGAGAAGCGATGTGTTCTCGTGCACCGCGAGTGAGCCGAGCGCGGCGCGCAACGCCTCGGGGCCTTTCGCTGCGCCCTGGCGGCCGCCGTTGCGCTCGACGCCTTCGTCGGAGGCGTAGCCGATGAGGTGCACGGAGCCCTCGGTGGGCTCGGCGGCCGTGTCGATGACGCTGTGCCAGCGGGCGTGCTCGGGGCCGGGGCCGTCGTTGCGGCCGGTCCAGTTGGAAGCGGGGGTGAAAAGCGGTGCAGTTACAGTGTTCATGCCCTCCGAGGGTAGCGCCGTGGGCATACTAAGTGCGATGACTAAGCCGCAGGTTCCCGCCGCGCACAATGTGTTGCGCATCCTGGCGCTGCTGTCCACCACGGACGCGCCGATTTCCGCCACCCGCATCCGGCGCGAACTGGACCTGCCGCGTTCCACCACCTACCACCTGCTGCGGGAGCTGGAGGATTCCGGGTTTGTGGTGCACCTGCGCAAGCCCGGCACGTACGGGCTGGGGCTGGCGTCGTACCGCATGGCGCAGGCGTACACCACGCAGCAGCCGCTGGTGCGGCTGGCCACGAAGCCGTTGGCGCGGATCGCGCAGCTCGCGGGCGGTTCGGCGCACTTGACGCGCCTCGCTGGCCCGGAGATTGTGTACCTGCACGAGGTGCGCGCCCCCGGTGCAGTGTCGCTGGTCACTGAAGTGGGCGTGCGTTTGCCGTCGTTGAAGACCGCCTCGGGGCGCATCATGCTTGCGCAGCTGCCTGAGGCGGAGCTGCGCGCCGCGTACAACTCCTCGGGCGAGCGCCGCCGCTACAGCGAGGTCAAAGAGGAGCTTTCTGCCTATCGACGCCAAGGGTTCGCCACCGAGCGCGAAGCCATCTCGCGCGGCCAGGAGTCCGTGGCGGTGGCAGTGCTGGACCACCTTTCGCGCCCAGCGGCAGCGCTCGCGGTGACCTTCGCCGTGGGCAGCGCGGACACGCAACAGCTGGTCAACGCGCTGCACGCAGCCGCAGAAGGGCTGCGGGCACAGTTCTTCGGAAACGTGTGATCGGACACACATGTTTGGACTACTATCACGTCCATGACACACACAGTTTCAGTTGGAATTGGGGCCCTGTCCATCGAGGACGTTGTGGCCGTCGCCCGCCACGGAGCCGAGGTCGCCATCGACCGGGCGGCCCTTGATGAGATCGCCGCGACCCGCAAGCGGGTCGAAGAGCTCGCCGCGGATCCCACCCCGGTCTACGGCGTCTCCACCGGCTTCGGTGCGTTGGCCACCAAGCACATCCCGGAGGACATGCGCGCCCAGCTGCAGGTCTCCCTGGTCCGCTCCCACGCCGCGGGTACCGGCCCTGAGGTGGAAGAAGAGGTCATCCGCGCGCTGATGCTGCTGCGCCTGTCCACGCTGTGCACCGGCCGCACCGGCGTGCGCCCCGTGGTCGCAGAAACCTACGCCGCCGCGCTCAACGCCGGCATCACCCCGGTGGTGCGCGAGTACGGCTCACTCGGCTGCTCCGGCGACCTGGCGCCGCTGGCGCACTGCGCGCTGGCGCTGCTCGGCGAGGGCGAGGTCCGCGTGCGCGGCGGCGAGATCATGTCGGCGGCTGAGGCGCTTTCGACTGCCGGCATCGAGCCGCTGGTGCTGCGCGAAAAGGAGGGCCTGGCGCTGATCAACGGCACCGACGGCATGCTCGGCATGCTGTGCCTGGCCATCGCGGATCTGCGTGAGGCCGCCAAGGTCTCCGACATCGCCACCGCCATGAGCGTCGAGGGCCTGACAGGCACCCTGTCCGTCTTCGACGAGGACTTGCAGGAGCTGCGCCCCCACCCTGGCCAGGCGGATTCCGCCTACAACATCCGCACCGTCGCCGCCGGCTCGCCGATCCTCGACGCAGCCCTGGACGGTTTCAAGGCCAACGAGGTCCAGGACGCCTACTCCGTCCGCTGCACCCCGCAGGTCGCAGGCGGTTTCCGCGACACGCTGGCCCACGTCACCACCGTGGCCAACCGGGAGCTCGCCGCCGCCAACGACAACCCCGTGGTGGCCAAGGACGGCCGCGTGGCCTCCAACGGCAACTTCCACGGCGCGCCTGTGGCTTACGTGTTGGACTTTTTGGCGATTGTGGTGGCGGACTTGGCGTCGATTAGCGAAAGGCGCACCGACCGCTTCCTCGATCCCGCCCGCAACCGCGGCCTCAACGCCTTCCTCGCCGGCGACCCGGGTGTGGACTCCGGCCACATGATCGCGCAGTACGCGCAGGCCGGCATCGTCGGCGAGCTCAAGCGCAACGCCGTGCCCGCCTCCGCCGACTCGATCCCGTCCTCGGCAATGCAGGAAGACCACGTCTCTTTGGGCTGGTCCGCCGGGCGCAAGCTGCGCCGCAGCATCGACGGCCTGCAGCGCGTGCTCGCCGTGGAGATCCTCACCGCCGCCCGTGCGCTGGACATGCGCGACGGCGAGCCCTCCGCAGGCACCGGTGCGGCCGTGTCTGCGCTGCGCAAGCTTGTCGACGGCCCCGGCACCGACCGCTACCTCTCCCCCGAAATCGAGCACTCCGTGCAGCTGGTCAAGGGCGGCGACTACGTCGAAGCCGTCGAAGCCGCGGTGGGCCAGCTGCGGTAGGCGGTCTGGGCTCGCCCCGGTGGCCTGCCCGCCGCGCCCGGTCGCAGGCCCCCGGGCAATGTATTCACTCACCCGTGAATACATCCGGCGATCGGTTTTCCTGACCTGGGCAAAGTGAACAAATTGCCCGCCCACCAGGGGGTTTGTTCACTCGGGCCGCCTTGTCGGGTGAACAAACCTCCACCTCCCCGACACTTCGCGGCGGAATCTGTCAGGCGGCCCCGATCGCCCCAGGTCGCCGCAAACGGCCGCCGTGATCTGTCAGGAACCCCGCCCCGCAGTCTCGAATCCAAGACAACTCGCGCGGGAAGCCAGATGTGACCTCCAAAAACCTCCATACACTGTCGCGCACACCATAGTTTCGCGTCGAGTGTGATTGGAGTCTCATCATGGCTGGACGGTACCCGAACGGCGATTTCTACGATTTTGAGTCCGAGCTGCCCGCGGAGGAAAAAGAGATCCTCCACAATGTCCGCGAGTGGGCGAACGAGAAGGTATTGCCCATCGCCGTGGACTACTGGAACCGATCGGAGTTCCCGCACGAGCTGCTGCCGTCGATAGGCGAGCTAAACATCATCAGTCTCGTGCGCGGCCAGGGCCGCTCCCGTCTGCTGGCCGGCCTGGTCGCGGCAGAGATCCACCGCGCGGACGGCTCCGTGGGCACGTTTTTCTCCGGCCAGGACGGCCTGTTCACCGGCAGCATCGAGCTGCTTGGTTCCGAGGAGCAGAAGGAGCGCTGGCTGCCGGACCTGTACGCGGTGCGCAAGACTGGCGTGCTGGCAATCACCGAACCGGAGGCCGGTTCCGACGTCGCGCAGGGCATGCGAACCACCGCCACCAAGGTCGACGGCGGCTGGATCCTCAACGGCGCGAAGCGCTGGATCGGCAACGCGACCTTCTCCGACTACGTCGCCGTCTACGCCCGCGACCCGGAGGACGAGCAGGTCAAGGGCTTCATCGTGGACACCACGGCAGAGGGCTACACCGCCACGCTGATGGAAAACCGCATCGCCATCCGCGCGGTGCAAAACGCCGACATCACCCTGGACAACGTTTTCGTCCCAGACAGCGACAAGCTCGAGGGCGCAAACTCGTTCAAGGACATCAACAAGGTGTTCAAGAGCGCCCGTTCCACGGTGGGCTGGCAGGCCGTCGGCACGCAGATGGGCGCCCTCGACGTCGCGCTCGGCTACGCGGACGAGCGCATCCAGTTTGGCAAGAAGATCTCCTCGTTCCAGCTCAACCAGAACAAGCTGGCCACGATGCAGGGCAACCTGGTCGCCTCCGAGTCCATGATGGCGCAGCTGGCGCGCATGGAAGACCGCGGCTCCGCTCGCAACGAGCAGTCCGCGCTGGCCAAGGCGTTCACCTCGAAGCTCATGCGTGAAACGGTCGCGCTCGGCCGCGAGATCCTGGGCGGCAACGGCCTGATCTCGGACTACCGCATGGCCAAGATCTTCAACGACGCAGAGGCGATCTACTCCTACGAGGGCACCTACGACATCAACCAGCTCATCGTCGGCCGCTCCATCACGGGCGAGTCGGCGTTCGTGTAGTTCGGGTTAGGAGGAAACACCATGAATGCACCACTTTCCGGCATCCGCGTCCTCGATCTATCCCGGGTGCTCGCGGGCCCGTTCTGCTCCATGATCCTGGCGGATCTCGGTGCCGAGGTGATCAAGGTGGAGTCGCCCTGGGGTGATGATTCGCGCCAGTTCGGCCCGTTCGTGGACGGCACGTCCGCCTACTACCGCCTGTTCAACCGCTCGAAGATGGGCATCACGCTGGACTTCAAAAACGACGACGACAAAGAGGTGCTGCGTGATCTTGTCCGCCGCGCCGACGTGGTCGTGGAGAATTTCCGCCCGGGCGTGTTGGAGAAGCTCGGTTTGGGCCCGGAGGAACTGTTGGAGGTCAACCCTCGGCTCGTCGTCACGAGCATCTCCGGCTTCGGACAGACCGGATCTTTGGCCAAGGAACCGGCGTACGACCTGGTCGCCCAGGCGATGAGCGGCCTGATGTCCATTACTGGCTGGCAGAACGGCAAGCCGACGCGCGTCGGCATCTCCCTGGGCGACCTCATCCCGGGCCTCTACGCCGCCATCGGCACCGTCTCCGCGCTCTACCAGCGCGAATCCACCGGCCGCGGCCAGCATTTGGATCTTGCTATGTACGACTCGCTCATCTCCGTCATGGAGTCCGTGGGCATGCGCGCGCTTTACGACGACGTCCCGCCCACCCGCATCGGCAACGGCCACGGCCTCTCCGCGCCGTTTTCCACGTATGCGACCAAGGACGGCGACGTGGTCATCGCGATCACCACGAACCGGCTGTTCGAGCGCCTGGCAAACGCGCTGGACATCCCGGAGATGGCCACTGATCACCGCTTTGCCGAACCGGTGGCCCGCTCCGAAAACCGAGTCGCACTGCGCGAGCTGATCGAAGAAGCGCTGAGCACCAAAACCCGCGCCGAGACGATCGCGCTGTTTGAAGAGCACGGCGTGCCCACCGCCCGCGTCTACGACCTGGACGAGGCGCTGCGCAGCCCGTTCGCGGAGGAACGCGGCGTGGTGGTGGAAGAAACGGATGGGTTCCGCACCCTCGCGTCCCCGCTCAAGCTGGCCGGCATGGAAGGGCCAAAGCCGGCGCCGGAGCTGGGGCAACACAACGACCGCATCGAGTCTTGGCTGAGCGAAGACCCGCGCTAAGTTCCGCGAAGGAGCAGCATCATGGAGGACCCCCTCAACACCCGCCGCCGCGGCGGAAGCACCCGTTGGATCAAAGGCGAAAGCATCGCCCCTGTGCCCTCAATGCCCGAGCCGCACGAGGTAGACAGCACCGACCCGAAGCAGAAGTGGCGCTTCTTCGTCTACAGCGCCATCGGCTCGTTCGCGTTCTTCGTGCCTTTCACCGTGGGCGAGAAGAACACGATTTTGCTGGACCACATCGTCGGCTGGCTGCAAGAAGGGCTCAGCGCCGCGCTGCCGTACATCACGCTGGTGATGATCACCGCCGGCGCCGTCTACCAGTTTGCCACCGGCAAGTGGCGCGAAGACCGGGCACGCGCGGTGTTCGCTTTCCTCTCCGCGCTGGCCGTGCTGCTGTGCGCGATGCTGGTTTTCGGCTTCGGTCCGGCATTTCTTTTCGACGAACGCCTCGGCCCCTTCATCCTGAACAAGCTGGTCATCCCCGTCGGCCTGCTCATCCCGGTGGGCGCAATCTTCCTCGGCCTACTCGTCGGCTTCGGCCTGATGGAGTTCATCGGCGTTCTGGTGCAGCGCTTCATGCGGCCCGTCTACCACACGCCGGGCAAATCCGCGGTGGACGCGGTGGCGTCGTTTCTGGGCTCGTACTCGCTGGGCCTTTTGATCACTAACCGCGTCTACCGCACCGGCGGCTACACCGCCCGTGAAGCGTCCATCATTGCGGCCGGGTTCTCCACCGCCTCGGCAACGTTCATGGTTGTCGTCGCCCGCACTCTGGACCTCATGCACATCTGGGGCGTGTACTTCGCTGTGACGTTGATCGTCTGCTTCCTGGTCACCATCGTCGTGGTGCGCATCCCACCGCTTTCCACCATCCCGGACGACTACTACCCGGGCGCCACCCCGCAACCCGAGGAGCAGGTGGAAGGCAACGTGTTCGCCGCCGCGTGGAAGGAAGCGATGGCGTTTTTGGCGCAGGCCGACTCGCTGCCGAAGACGCTGTGGCGCAACTTCAAAGACGGCGTGATCATGACCATCCAGGTCATCCCCGGCATCATGGCCGTGGGCATCATCGGCCTGGCGCTTGCCTTTTACACCCCCGCATTCAAAATCCTCGGTGCGGTGTTCTACCCGCTTGCGCTGCTGTTCCAGCTGCCCGACCCGTGGCTGGCCTCTGAGGCCTTCGCCATCGGCTTGTCCGAGCTGTTCCTGCCGGCAACATTGGTGTCCGGCCACGAGTCGGAGGTGCTGCGCTTCACCGTCGGAGTGGTCTCCATCAGCCAGGTGTTCTTCTTTTCCTCGATGATCCCGGCGGTGCTCGCCACGGACATCCCGCTGAAGATCAGCCACATGGTGATCATCTGGTTCCAGCGCGTGGTGCTGTCGATCATCCTGACGGTGCCGATCGCGTACCTGATCTTCTAGCACCTAGTGCATCAAACCCTGAGCAAGCGATCCAGATTTTGCCCCAATTCCGGGCATACTTTGGACCGCTTGCTCAGGGTTTGTGCGCAGGCCCGACCACCCTGTCCCAAAAAGTCTCGCATCCGAGACAAATCACCCCTAACCATCGAGACTCACTCATGTGACGGGCGTTACTGTCTATCCGATACCTCGATTGGACAACACAGAAAGGAATTCCCATGGCGAAGAACTGGTCCGAAGGTGCACGCGAGGTCCGCTCCCCGCGCGGCACTGAGATCTCGGCGAAGTCGTGGCAGACCGAGGCGCCGCTGCGCATGCTGCAGAACAACCTCGACCCGGAGGTTGCGGAGCGCCCGGACGACCTGGTCGTCTACGGCGGCACCGGCCGCGCTGCTCGTAGCTGGGAAGCGTTCGACGCGATCGTCGATACGCTGAAGGACCTCGAGTCCGACGAGACCCTGCTGGTCCAGTCCGGTAAGCCGGTCGGTGTGTGGAAGACCAACGAGTGGGCGCCGCGCGTGCTCATCGCCAACTCCAACCTGGTGGGCGACTGGGCTGACTGGGAGCATTTCCGCAAACTCGAGGACGAGGGCCTGATGATGTACGGCCAGATGACGGCCGGTTCCTGGATCTACATCGCCACCCAGGGCATCCTGCAGGGCACCTACGAGACCTTCGCGGCTGTAGCGAAGAAGCGTTTCGACGGCACCCTGGCCGGCACCCTCACCCTGACCGGCGGCTGCGGCGGCATGGGCGGCGCGCAGCCGCTGTCCGTCACTCTCAACGGCGGCGCCTGCCTGATCGTGGACGTTGACGAGGGCCGCCTGAAGCGTCGCCAGGGCAAGCGCTACCTCGACGAGGTCACCACCGACCTCGAGGAAGCAATCAAGCTGGTCACCGACGCGAAGAACGAGAAGCGCGCCCTGTCCGTGGGCCTGGTGGGCAACGCCGCAGAGGTGTTCCCGGAGATGCTGCGCCGCCACCGCGAAGGCGAGTTCACCGTGGACATCGTCACCGACCAGACGTCCGCGCACGACCCGCTGTCCTACCTGCCCACCGAGATCCCGTTCGAGAGCTGGCACAACGAGGCCGACGCGGACCCGACCACCTTCACCAAGAAGGCCCGCGAGGCGATGGCCGCGCAGGTCCAGGCGATGGTGGAGTTCCAGGACGAGGGTGCCGAGGTGTTCGACTACGGCAACTCCATCCGCGACGAGGCCCGCAAGGCCGGCTACACCCGCGCCTTCGAGTTCCCGGGCTTCGTCCCGGCCTACATCCGCCCGCTGTTCTGCGAGGGTCTCGGCCCGTTCCGCTGGGTTGCGCTGTCCGGCGACCCGGAGGACATCAAGGTCACCGACCAGGCCATCAAGGAGGCCTTCCCGGACAACGAGCACCTGCACCGCTGGCTGGACGCCGCTGAGGAGTACGTCGAGTTCGAGGGCCTGCCGGCGCGTATTTGCTGGCTGGGCTACGGCGAGCGCGCCAAGGCCGGCGTGATCTTCAACAACCTGGTCAAGGAGGGCAAGGTCAAGGCCCCGATCGTCATCGGCCGCGACCACCTGGACTCTGGTTCCGTGGCGTCGCCGTACCGCGAGACCGAGTCCATGCTCGACGGCACCGACGCTGTCGCGGACTGGCCGCTGCTCAACGCCATGACCGCTGTTTCCGGCGGCGCGACCTGGGTGTCCATCCACCACGGCGGCGGCGTGGGCATGGGCCGCTCCATCCACACCGGCCAGGTCACGGTGGCTGACGGCACCGAGCTTGCCGAGGCGAAGCTCAAGGCCGTGCTCACCAACGACCCGGGCATGGGTGTCATCCGCCACGTCGACGCCGGCTACTCCCGCGCCGACGAGGTGGCCAAGGAGCGCGGCGTGCGCATCCCGATGGAGTTCAAGGCACGCGACTAACCCCTCTCTCATGCGCTGACGTTTGCTCTCGTGGGCGCGTCAGCGCTTTTCATTACCCTGGGCCCTGCAAAACCCCCGAAGAAAGGCACACTCATGAGCACCTTCATCACCGGTATTTCCGAGCTGCGCACCGTCTCAGAGCTCGGCACCATCAAAGACGCCGCAATGCTTATCGACGACGGCGTGGTCACCTGGGTCGGCCCCGCCAACGAGGCGCCGGCGGAGGCGGCGAAGGCGGCGGAAACTGTAGACGTCGAGAAGCGAGCTGTGCTCCCCGGCTGGGTGGATTCCCACTCGCACATGGTCTTCGACGGCAACCGCGCCGAGGAGTTCGAGGCGCGCATGGCCGGCGAAGGCTACGCCGCCGGCGGCATCGCCGTGACCATGGAAGCCACCCGCTCCGCGGGCGAGGAGCGCCTGGACAAACTGGTGGCGGAACGCATCGCCGCGGCGCAGGCGCTGGGCACCACCACCTTTGAAACCAAGACCGGCTACGGCCTCAACGTCGAATCTGAGGCCGAGGCCGCGCGCGTGGCCGCCCGCCACGTCGACGAAGTCACCTTCCTCGGCGCCCACCTCGTGCCGCCGGGGGCGGACGCCGACGAGTACCTCGACGAGGTCGTCGGCCCGATGCTCGACGCGGTAAAGGACCACGTGCAGTGGATCGACGTGTTCTGCGAGCGCGGCGCGTTCAACGAAGAGCAGTCCCGCCGCGTCCTCGAGGCAGGCAAGGCCGCTGGCCTGGGCGTTCGCGTGCACGGCAACCAGCTCGGCGAAGGCCCCGGCGTGAAGCTCGCCGTGGAGATGGGCGCCGCCAGCGTCGACCACGTGAACTACCTGTCCGACGAAGACATCAAGCTGCTCGCGGAATCGGAGACCGTGGCCACGCTGCTGCCCGCCTGCGACCTGTCCACCCGCGAGGAGCTCGCACCGGGCCGCAAGCTCATCGACGCCGGCGCCACCGTCGCCATCGCCTCCAACCTCAACCCGGGCACGTCGTTTACGTCCTCGATGAACTTCTGCGTCACCACCGCGGTGCTGCAACAGCACCTCACCCTCGACGAGGCCATCGAGGCCGCAACCACCGGCGGCGCGAAGGCCTTGCGACGCCACAACGTCGGCGACGGCAAGGACCCCCAGGGCCGCCCGGCGAAGGGCACCCTCGTGCCCGGCGCGGCCGCTGACCTGCACATCCTCGACGCCGAGAACGCCATCAACCTGGCGTACCGCCCGGGCATGCCGATCACCTGGCAGACCTGGGTCGCCGGCGAGAAGGTCTACGGCTAGGCGCCCACCCGCCCCCCGCGTCCCGGCGCCCCAAATTCGCGGATCCAGCTAGTAAGACCCAGCTATTCGCCAAAAAATAGCGATTAGCTGGGTCCTGATAGCTGGATTTGGCCGAATGGGCCGTTGGGCCCGCCCGCCCCCCAAAAACCGACCAGCGCTAGATGGTCACCTGGCGGGACTTGATGTTGTCCAGCTGCTTGCGCTCGTCGGCAGACAGTGCGGCGTCGTTGGCGTACTCCGCCTCGATCTTCGTGTTCAGCGCGGTCAGCGCCTCCTCATAGGAGCTTGCCTCCACGGACGGGTCGAGGTCGAACACCGGCACGACCAGGCCGTGGGTGCGGAAGGCGCCGGCAAATTTGGTGCCTTCGCCCAGGTTCAGCTCGCCGCGTGCGGCGATGCGGGCCAGCGCGGAGAGCATCTGCGCCTCGTTGTCCTCGGTGCGCACCCAGCGGATATGGGCCTTGCCGCCGCCGGGGTTGACCCACCAGATGGGGCCCGGCAGGTCCGCGCCGACCTTCTCAGACGGCAGGACGGCGTCGTTGGCCTGCTGCAGCGCCTGCTGGATCTGCGGCGGCACTGCGGCACCTTCGGGGAACCACCAGGAGAAGTCCTGGTAGGTGGTGATGTCGGGGGTGGCGGAGCCGTCGATAAGCGAAGTGAGCTCCGGCTGCGAACCATCGGCGACGGTGGACTGCAGCGTCTCGCCCGGCTTCGCGTCGACGACCCAGTTCAGGGCGTAAGCGAGGTCGCGGCCCGGGTTCTGGGAGTGGGAGGTGACCTGCAGGGCCACGAAACGCTCGCCGCCCTGAGACTCCTCGCGCACCAGCGCGGCGCCGGCGCCCGGCAGCACGGTGGCGATGTTGACCGGGGTGCCCTTGATGTCAAAGGTGGTCACAGCGGAGGGCACGAACTCCTGCAGGGCGACCAGGTCGGCCTCTGCGGCTAGGCCGCCGAACGGGCGGGGGTCCTTCTGCAGCTTCTCGCGCTCGGCTGCGCGAGCGGCCAGCTTGGCCTCGCGCCGGGTCATGCCCTCGGGCAGGTCCTCGCGGTTCTTCTTCTTTTTCGGCTTGCGTTGCACCATGCGCGCAATCGTACCGGCAGGCCGAAGAACCTACCCCGCCACCGCCGTGGCCGGCACCTGCTCGAACGCCGCGAGGGCGACGTCCGGCAGGTCAGTGGCGATGACGTCGACGCCGTTGTCGGCGCACCAGCGCATCTGGCGCGGGGTGTTCACGGTCCAGGTGTAGGTGCGCAGGCCCCGGTAGCCCAGCAGCTCTTGGCGCAGCTGCAGGTGCTGCAGCGCAGGGCCGACGCCGTAGGGGCGGGAGAACATGTGGTTCTTTTTGTTCCACCGCATTTCCTTCAGGCGGAACAGGTAGAAGGTCTCCAGCTCGGGCGCCATGCGGGTGAAGTAGCGCACGGCGCGGTGGGAAAACGAGATCACGTGCACGTTTTCGGATTCGTGCAGCCCGGCGTAGCGCAGGGTGCGGAGTGTCTGCTCGTCCACTTCGGGCCCGTAGATGGTGGGGTGTTTGGTTTCGATGTAGATGTGCTTGTCGGGGTAGTCCTGCATCAGTTCAAGCAGTTCTTCCAGGCACATGATTTGCTGCGGCTCGTCCGCGGTACCGCAGTTGAGCCGGCGCAAATCGGCGAAGTCCATGCAGTCCACGCGCCCGCGGCCGTCGGTGGTGCGGTTGACCGAAGAGTCGTGGAAGACCACCACGCGCCCGTCGCGGCTCAAGCGCACGTCGCATTCGATGCCATGGATGGGCAGTTTCAACGCTTCTTCGAACGCCCGGCGCGTCAGCTCCGGGTGGTGTCCGGAGAATCCACGGTGCGCAACAATCTTGGGAACCCTCAGTTCGCTCACGGCCCCCGAGGCTACCCGCGCGCAGCGGGCCCCGCGACCGGAATATTTTTGGAACAATCGCTTCCGTGCCTTCTAACTTCCTCGACCACGCCCGTAAGGCTTTCCATCAGCTGCCGGATGCGCTGCAACGCGCGCGTTCGCGCTATTCCGTCAGGCGCGACGGTGTGCTGGCGTTGCCGATGGGTGTGTTAGAGGTGCTGGCTGATATTTCCCCGGGCGTGCGCATGGGTGGTCTACGCCGTTTGCCACCGAGTTTCCGGGCGGGGCTTGCGGGGGCTGAGGTGGCGACGTGGGGTGCGGTCTCACCGTCGCTTCTGCCGCACAGTTGGTGGGCGACGGCGGCGAACGTCGGTGTGTTGCAGGGCATTGGCCATGGCTTTGCGACGGTAGCTTCGCAAGCCCTCCGCCCAGCAGTGCCGGACTCCACAAAGAACCCGTTGCCAGCCCCGGTACGCCTGGCTATGACCGGGGTGACCGCTGGCGTGTTTGCCACGTCGATGCGCAGGCGCGCGCACCAGGAACAGCTGGTGGAAAGCGACGAGAAGTTCAAGGTCAGCCCGCAGATCCTTGGCATCACGCTGGGCACGTTGGGCTACGGCGTGGTGCTGCTGATCGGTGACGCGATCCAGACGTTCATCGACGCGATCAACGAGCTGTTGGGCAAGAAGCTGCCGCCGGTGGCGTCCTGGCCGCTGGCGATCGCGGGCGGCGGCGCCTTGTTGATTTTGGTGGGCGACCAGATGGTGGTGCGCCGCTTCGCGGTGCGCGTGAGCCGCCAGGCCCAGGAGCTGGATCGCGAGTTCATGCGTGGCGCGGACCAGCCGCAGCGCGCCGAGCGTTCCGGCTCGCCTGACTCGCTGGTGGATTGGAACACGATGGGCCGCCAAGGCCGCGCGGTGGTGGCTGGCGGGCCTCGCAAGGCCGACATTGAGCGCCTGCTCGAGGGCGAGGCGATGGAGCCGATCCGCATCTTCGTGGGCCTGGACACCGAGCGCGACCACGCCCCGGATTTCGAGGCGATGGCCGCCGTCGCAATTAAGGAGATGCACCGCACCGGCGCCTTCAAACGCAGCCACATCGCGGTGATGTCAGCGGCGGGCACGGGGTGGATCAACGACTTCCACACCTCGGGCTTCGAGTTTGTCACCCGCGGTGACTCGGCCGTGGTGGCCATGCAGTACTCCTACCTGCCCTCGGCGTATTCGTACTTGGCGGACCGCAAAAACCCGGTGCACTCCTCGCGTGTGCTCATTGAGGCGATCCGCCGCGAGCTGAAGAACATCGACCCCAACGATCGCCCGAAGCTGTACGTCGGTGGCGAGTCGCTGGGCGCGTACGGGGTCTCGGACGCGTTCGAAACCGTCGAGGAGTTCCTCGAGCACACCTCAGGCGGCGTGTTCACTGGCACGCCCGGGTTCGCCCGCAACCACAACTACCTGACCAGGCACCGCGAGAAGGGCTCTCCGCAGCGCCTCCCGCTTATCGACGGCGGCCGCCACGTCCGCTTCACCGCCCACCCCGCACACCTGCGCCACGACTTCCGCGGCAACGCCTTCACCAACACCTGGGAAGAACCCCGCTTTGTGTTTGCCCAGCACGCCTCCGACCCGGTGGTGTGGTGGGAGCCGTCCCTGGCGTGGAAGGCCCCTGACTGGCTGCGCGAACCCGGCTCGCGCGGCGAACCCGCCCCCGCCGCCCAGCACCTGGACGCGTTGGACACGATGCGGTGGATGCCGCTGGTGACGTACTGGCAGGTGGGCATTGACCAGCTGCCGTCTAAGGACTACCCCTCGCCGCACGGGCACAACTACCACGATGAGACGGTCGCGTATTGGAACGGCGTGATTCACGGCGACGGCACAAACGGAGCAGCGCTTTCCCGCCCCGAGTTGGTGCGCGTGGCGCGCTGGATCCACAACGACGCCACGAAGACCCGCATGCCTAAGGGCGGTTTCCCGTCAAAGCACGGCTACTAGCTAAATCCCGCAGGCCACGCCGGTGGAGTGGTGCGGGCAGTAGCCGTTCGGCACTTTGTGCAGGTACTGCTGGTGCTCCTCTTCGGCCAGGTAGTAGCGCACGCCGTCGGCCTCCACCGATTTCACCTCGGTGGTGATGTCGCCGTAACCGGCGCTTTGCAGGTCCTGCTCATACTGGCGGATCCACCCGCGGATCTGCTCCGCCTCTTCCTCAGTATCGGTGTAGAAGGCCGAGCGGTACTGCGTGCCCACGTCGTTGCCCTGGCGGTAGCCCTGCGTCGGGTCGTGCGCCTCCAACGCGGCCTTCACAATTTCTTTCAGCGTGATCACCTCCGGGTCGTAGACCACCTCCACCGCCTCGACGTGGTTGGTCTGCCCGGAGCACACCTCGCGGTAGGTCGGGTTCGGGGTGATCCCGCCAGCGTAGCCCACCGACGTGGAGTTCACGCCGTCCATCTGCCAGTACATCTTCTCCGCGCCCCAGAAACAGCCGATGCCCACCAGCACGCGTTTTTGCCCCTCGCGCCACGGCCCCGTGGTGGGAGTGCCCAGCACCGCGTGCTCGCGCGGATTGGCAAGGATGGGCTCGGGGCGGCCGGGGAGGGCGGAGTTGGCGTCGACAAGCTTTGGCTCAGGTGCGAAAAGAAATCCCATGCCCCCTACAACGGATTACATCACAACACTGTTCCCAAATTTTCTCTACCATGGGGCCCGCAACTGATTCGCAGACGAAAGGAATCAATCATGGCTGTTTACGAGCTTCCCGATCTCCCCTACGCATACGACGCGCTGGAGCCGCACATCTCCGAAGAGATTATGACGCTGCACCACGACAAGCACCACGCGACCTACGTCGCTGGCGCCAACGCCGCGCTGGAGGCCCTCGAGGCTGAGCGCAACGGTGAGGCGAACCCGGACCGCCTGCGCGCCCTGTCCAAGAACCTGGCGTTCAACCTGGGTGGCCACACCAACCACTCCATCTTCTGGAAGAACATGGCACCGAACGCGGGCGGCAACCCGACCGGCGAGATCGCTGAGGCGATCGACCGCGACTTCGGCTCCTTCGAGGCCTTCAAGAAGCAGTTCGCTGGCGTCGCCACCGGTCTGCAAGGCTCCGGCTGGGCAGTGCTCGGCTACGACCACATCGCTGGCCGCCTGATCATCCAGCAGCTGACCGACCAGCAGGGCAACATCTCCGTGGACTTCACCCCGGTGCTCATGCTGGATATGTGGGAGCACGCCTTCTACCTGCAGTACAAGAACGTCAAGGCTGACTACGTCGAGGCGTGGTGGAACGTTGTCAACTGGGACGACGTCAACGAGCGCTACGCAAAGGCATCCGCTTAACGACGGCTCCGCCTCCCCCTCACACCAGCGCCCGCCACTTCCGGAAACGGAAGGGCGGGCGCTGGTTTTCCCTGTGATACGTCGAGTCCCTGCGAACTCATAACTCATACTAGGTTAGGCTTGCCTTATCTAGCAACCGTTCCGGCAAAAAATCGTTGCACTTTTCCTAGCATGGTGTGCATGCAGAAAGGCAGCCCGGAATACCGTCGCGCGACACTGGCCATGCTGGCGTTCGGGCTCGCCATCTTCAACACGCTGTACGCCACCCAGGCACTGCTGCCCACCTTCACCACCGAGCTGGGGGTAAGCCCCTCCACCGCCGCGCTGACCGTCTCCGCCGCCACCGGCGCGCTCGCACTGTGTGTTGTGCCCGCCTCGATCCTGTCGGAGAAGTACGGCCGCGGGCGGGTGCTGGTGGTCTCAGCGCTGGGCGCGACCGCGCTCGGCCTCGCACTTCCGCTGGCACAGACCGCCGGGCAGCTCATCGCCCTGCGCGCGGTGCAAGGCGCGCTCATCGCCGGCACCCCGGCGGTGGCCATGACCTGGTTGTCAGAAGAACTCGATTCGCGCGACCTGCCCGGCGCGATGGGCCTGTACATCGCCGGCAACTCCATCGGAGGCTTAAGCGGGCGCCTCATCCCTGCCGGGCTTCTAGAGGTCACCTCCTGGCGCTGGGCCATGTTCGGCAGCGCACTTGTGGCGTTCACCTTGGCGGCCTTGGCGGCGTGGGCGTTGCCGCAGCAGCGCAACTTCGTGCCGAAGGCGTCGATACGCCCCAGCGTGGAGGTGCGCGCGATGCTGGGCCACCTGCGCAACCCGCGGCTGGTGGGGCTCTATGCAACTGCGTTTATCGCCATGGGCGTGTTCGTGTCCATGTACAACTTCTTCGGCTTCCGCGCCGTGCTCGACTACGGGCTTCCCGCGGCTCTGTCTGGTCTCGTGTACGTGGTGTACCTGTCCGGCACCTGGTCCAGCGCGCGGGCCGGGGCACTTTCACGACGCTACGGGCGCGGAGTGGTGGTGCTCGCCGCCGCGCTGCTCATGCTCGCCGGCGCGATCGCCGTGGCCGCGCCAAGCCTCTGGATCGCTTTGGCGGGCCTGCTGGTGTTCACCGCCAGCTTCTTCGCGCTCCACTCGACGGCCTCCGGCTGGGTCGGCCTCATCGCCGAGCGCGACCGCGCCGAAGCGTCCAGCATGTACGTGTTCTGCTACTACATGGGCTCGTCCATCCTGGGTGCGGTGACCGGCTGGGCGTACGAGGGTTTGCCGTGGGCCGGGTTCGTCGCGGTGCTCGCCGCGCTGCTCGGTGTGCTCGCTGTGGTCTCCGCGGCGCTGTGGAGGGGCGCGCGGTGATCTGCTCGTTCCCTGATGTGCTAGTTCCAGAGCATTGCCCTCCGGGGCCACCTAGCAGATAACGCCGTTATTGAATATGGCGTTCAACACGACCTGGGCAAACACTAGCTTGGACGCGTGATCTGCTAGTTGTGTCATGTCTTGACACTTTTTGGACATGGAGTCTGGTGAGTTTTTGGACGCGGAGTCTGGTCACTTATTGGACATCA